>JBLMZU010000414.1:0-4062 GCA_050258995.1 Bacteroidota bacterium | reverse complement strand
AACATCGAGCCCGGGATCACCTGGCGCGAGTCGATCACCGCCTCGGTGATGACCGTTGTGGCCAGGGGACGAACATTCGTCAGGGCTTCCAGGGCGTCAGCAAGTGTTAGCATCGATTATTGACCCGTCGGCTGTAGTTGACTGCGAACCACATCGGGTGGGAGATTGAGAGAGATGACCGTCTGCTCAGCCACTTCTGCAAAAACAGGTGCGGCGGTTTCCGAGCTCCAGATCGAGGCACTGGGTTGCTCGAGCCAGACATAGATCATGAATCGCGGATCATCCACCGGTCCCCAACCGATGAAGGAGGCATTGGTATGGGTGGCATCATAGCCATACTCGGTCGGGATCTGCGCCGTGCCGGTTTTGCCGGCCAGGCGATATCCCGGCAGCAGGGCCTGGGAGGATTCCTGCTCCAGGGAGGCGGCCAGCATATCGGTCAGGGTATGGGCCGTCTGGGCTGTGATCGGCGAGCCGGCGTACTGGGGCGGGACGTTGTACTGGTGTCCATCCCGCAGCATGGAATACAGCACATGAGGCGTGACCATGTGTCCATTGTTGGCAACGGATGAGACGGCCATCAGCATCTGCATGGGCGTTACGGAAACACCCTGTCCGAAGGCATTCGTTCCCAGGTCTACCGGATACCAGTCTGCATCGCCCGGGATCTTAAGGCGGCCGGCCGTTTCGCCGGAGAGGTCGATGCCGGTTGGATGTCCCAGCCCGAAACGCTCCATATAGCTGTAAAAATTCTGCACGCCCATCTGGGTGGCAACCCAGGCTAGGCAGACATTCAAGGAGTGCTGCAGGCAGCCGACCATGTTCTGTTCACCCCACGCGTCCCGGTTCCAGTTGCGGATGACGATGCCGCCAACTTCGATCGCGCCTGTGTCCATAAAGGTCGTGTTGGGGTTGACTGTGCCGGTATCCAGGGCGGCGGCCATTGTCAGCACTTTGAGAACTGAGCCCGGCTCGTAAGCCGAACCGATCGAGCGGTTGTACTGGCTTCCGTCATCGTACAACTTGAAATAATTGCTGTAATTGTTGAGGTCCATGCGCGGGGAGGAAGCCATCGCCAGGATCTCACCGTTATGCGGGTCCATTACGATGACCGTGCCATTCTTGGCGCCGTACTTGCTCAGGGACTGATCCAAGATGGTCTCGACCTTTGCCTGCAGGTCGCGGTCGATCGTCAGGACAAGCGTTGTCCCATCGGGGACCTTCGGGATGTCCATGGCCTTGTTGGGATCACTCGGCACCCAGACCTGGACCGGATTACCGGCCAGCAGATCGTTATACTTTTCTTCGATCCCAAAATAGCCGCGCCCGTCACGGGCAACAAAACCAAGCAGGTTGGAAGCCAGCGTGTCTTCAGGATAACTGCGCTGGAAATGAGGCTTGAAGGCCAGCCCGCTCAGACGCTTGTCGCCCTCGTCTGACATCTGCTTGATCAGGCCCTGCAGGGAATTAACCGTGTCTGCTCCGACATAATCCTGGATCACCACGTATTCCCAGGTCTTGGGGGAATTGACGAGCTTGTTATAGACATCGTCCTGGCTGAGCCCCAGGTAGGTCGCGAGGGCGTATGCCAGGGCATGCGCGTCGGTCATTTCACTGAGACTGACGCCCACTTCATAGACCGTCCGGTTGCCCGCCAGCAGGTGACCATTGCGGTCATAGATCTCGCCGCGCTCCGGATAGATGGTCTGGAATTCGCCGGAGTACCGGTCGCCCTGCAACAGGAATTCCTTGGCCTGATTGCTATACTGAATGCGAAGCAGCTGCACGGGGATGGCCACGCCAGCAAGCGCCAGCAGGATCACAAGGATCAGGGAACGGACGGCGTACTGCTGTCTCATATCTAGCGCCCGCCTCCGGACTTGATCTGTTTATCGAGCCATTCGAGCAAGGACTCGGAATATTCAAAGGGAAGGGACGTCTGTGGGATCGTTGCATCCGGTGCAGCCCGCAGCAGGTCAGGCTCAGGTGCGACATAACCAGGCACGGCCACATAATCCAGCTCACCCGGCAGCACGGGACGATAACCAAGGGAGAGGGCACGTTTTTCCATCTCTTCGTTGGAGGTTAATTTGGCAAGCCGCGTTTCAAGATCAGCGTTGTCACGCTGAACGGAAAGAATCTGAAAGCGCATTTCCTGGATCTCACGTCCGGCCACGGCGGCACGGGCGGTCACGTCCAGAAAGAGCGCGGCGATCATGGCGATCCCGATCACAAAGAGCAGGAATGCGCCAACCCACTGGCGCTGAATCCGCCAGGGGGCCTGTTTATAAGCATGGATAATTCGAGTAGCCTGCATAACGACCTTTTAATTTGGGCGATGGTCGTGTACGGACGGGCAGCTGCCTGTCCCTACAATTTTTCTGCAATGCGAAGCTTCGCACTGCGCGCTCTCGGATTGTCTTTGATCTCTTCATCCGAGGGTGTAATAGGTTTTCGGTTTACCTCTTTCAAAATGGCACGGCGTTCAACATCGTAGATCTGTTCGTACGGCGGGTTGACCAGGTCCCGGCTCTGCTCACGGAAGAAGTCCTTGACGATCCTGTCTTCCAGTGAATGGAAGGAAATCACGGCGATCCTTCCGCCGGACTTCAGGGCTGCCACTGCCTGGGGAAGAACTGCCTCCATGGAAGACAGCTCCTCGTTCACCGCAATACGCAGTGCCTGGAAGGTCCGGGTTGCCGGGTGCAGGCGGTCACCGCGGCGGGGAGAGACGGCTTCGATGGCGCTGACCAGGTCACGGGTCGTATGAACCGGTCTCGCCCTGACAATGGCACGGGCGATCTTGCGCGAGTCACGCTCCTCGCCGTATCGGTAGATCAGGTCAGCCAGTTCCCGTTCTGATAACCTGTTCACCAAATCGGCGGCAGTCTGCGTAACGTGCGGACCAAAGCGCATGTCGAGCGGCGCGTCCTGCAGGAAGGAAAAGCCGCGCTCGGGTGTATCGAACTGCATGGACGATGCACCCAGATCCAGCAGGATCCCATCCACTGCATCCCATCCCAGCCGGGCCAGTTGCTCGGACAGGGATGCATAGGAGGCTTGCGCCAGATGGATGCGATGTTCGTAAGGAGCCAAGATCTTACGAGCGATCGCCAACGCCTGCGGGTCCACATCGAGACCCAGCAATTGTCCATCTGGCGCAGACGCCTCCATGATGCCGCGGGCATGGCCACCCGCGCCCAATGTCCCATCCACGTAATGCCCGCCATTCACGGGTTGCAACGCGTGTATAATCTCTTTGTAAAGTACAGATCGATGCGGTGCGTCCATGGTCGGAAGGGCAAATTGGTTTTGCCCGTGGCAGGAAAACTACACCGCGTGATTCGAAAGGTCGAGTGTGGCGAAGCGCTGCTCGTTGGCGTCCGCGGCCTGCAGGATGTCCATCTGCATCTTCCAGTCCACAGGAGTCCACACTTCAAAGTAATCACCCTGGCCGGCGACCACGAGCTCGCCGCTCTGGATGCCCAGGAAATCCCGCAGGTTCTGCGGGACCAGGATGCGCCCGACCCGGTCCACTTCCACCAGATACGCGTTCGAAAGAATGAGGCGGCGCAGGTGGCGGGTGGTTGCATCGGCCGGGTTCATGGAGTTGATGCGTTCATAAACCTGCCGGAAGTGATCATCGGTCATCACCATCAGGCAGCGATCGAAGCCCTGGGTGATGTAGGCGCCAGCAGCCAGCAGTTCTCGATAGCGCGCCGGGATCATCAGGCGGCCCTTGTCATCGAGATTATGCTGAAACTGACCCAAGAACATTTGTGCTATAATTCCTTTTTAACAGGCGAACGCCGGCGCGACCGGCGTCCTTCCCATTTTCTACCACTTCTTACCACAATTATACAACTTCGGGCGGAAAAAGCAAGTAGTTGCGTGTATTATTCCCACTGACCCCTCTTTCCTACATCTATGATAAAGTCACTCCCCTTTACTTTTCTCGAGTCATCCCGCTGGAAGGATTATGCGTTGCTGGACAGCGGCGATGGACTCAAGCTCGAACGCTTCGGTAAATATGTTTTTGTGCGCCCTGAAGCACAGGCCATG
>JBLMZU010000413.1:0-3367 GCA_050258995.1 Bacteroidota bacterium | reverse complement strand
GCTCGGCGGATGCCCAGGCCCAACAGCAGCCGCAGAATGCACCGCCCCCGCCGCAATATGCGGCCCCGGCCCAGCAGCCGCCTGCCCAGGATGACCTGACGGCCAAGCTGCAGCAGCTTGCCACCCTGCATACCCAGGGTGTGCTGAGCGACGAAGAGTTTGCCGCCGCCAAAGCCAAACTCCTGGCCGGCTAAGCGCTCGGAACATGGCCTTCCTAGAGTCGGCTTTAACGAGAGAAGAAGAGCCAGTATCAATATCAAATCCATCCAATATTTCTGGATGGCAGATAGTCCCCTGGAGTACAGGGGTGAATTAATCCGTATCTAAAAAGGAGAATAGAAATGACAACAGCAGCAAGTGCAGTACAAACACAAACCCGGCAGCGCCCCTGGTGGCTGACCCTGATCAGCGGCATCCTGGCCGTGATCATTGGCGCCACCCTGCTCTGGGGCGGCCTGGGCGCCAAGGTCCAAACCTACATGCTCCTGGTGACCTTCCTCGGCATCTGGTGGATGGTCCAGGGCATCTTCGACATCATCGCCATCTTCATCGACCACTCGATGTGGGGCTGGAAGTTGTTCATCGGCATCGTCAGCATCATGGCCGGCTTCTACATCCTGTCCTACCCGATCGTCTCGGCGATCGCCCTGCCGAAGATCTTCGTGCTGGTGCTCGGCATCTGGGGCCTGATGTACGGCATCATCCTGCTCATCATGGCCTTCCAGGGCGGTGGCTGGGGAGCCGGCATCCTGGGTGTGCTGGGCATCATCTTTGGCATCGCTCTGATGGCCAACTACTATGTGGTTGGTATGGGACTTGCCATGCTGTGGACCGCGGCCCTGTTCGCCTTCTTCGGCGGCTTCGTGATGATCTTCCAGGCCTTCAAGCAGAGGGCATAAAACCGGTCTCGAAAGCCCGTCAGTCACAGGAAACCATGAGTGAGCACCAGGAG
This sequence comes from Bacteroidota bacterium, assembly GCA_050258995.1. Lineage (GTDB taxonomy): Bacteria > Chloroflexota > Anaerolineae > Anaerolineales > Villigracilaceae > Defluviilinea. Next base: position 2,415 of record JBLMZU010000413.1, on the reverse strand, counting down.
CCGGAGATTCTTCTCCGGGCACACCTGGTGCTCATTCGTTTTTTTACCAATCCGATAAAGTGGCGGCCGGCTCATTTGTTTTGGAGGCAGCACTTTACTGTAGAATGAATTTGGTCACATTGTGTGACCGACGCCCGGCTTCAGCGCGATCGTTTTGCTATCGGCCTGCAAGGGAGGACGGGACAGGCCCCTGGTGTTTGACTGCACAACCGGTAGGGGAGACAAACTTTACAGGGTTGGTATATACTAAAGAAACAACCGCCGGGAGTCGGGAAGGTGGCCTCTGATGCATCTCGAGTCTCAGCTTCCCATACGTGTCTCTCATGTCAACGCTCAAATGGGACTGGAGCTTCAGGCGAAAAGTTCGTGCTTTTTGTTGGATAGAGTGTGGCAGCTCAGTGTAGCATCGATTTGTATAACAGAAAGATTACCGGATTAATATCTCTTATGGACATCTCAATTGGACTTCGCACAATCAAATCTTTGGTTTTTGCTTATTTTGGCGATCTTGATTGTACGGACTTGATTTGATACATCTATTAGGAGTTGATCAGTGGCCGAGTGGCGTGCAGCAATTTGTGAGACAAACGGAATAAGAATGTACTACACGCGAACCGGGGTGGGAAAATCACCTTTGATCTTATTGCATGGCTTGACCGCCAATGGCTTATGCTGGACTGTTATTGCGCATGAACTGGAAGGCGATAATGACGTAATCATGCCGGATTTTCGAGGTCATGGGAATTCGAGTGCACCCGACCATGGTTACCGGTATGAGGACCACGCTAGCGATATCGTGGGTCTCGTGAATGCTCTCGGGATCTCCGCTCCCGTACTTATCGGACACTCCATGGGCGGTCTTGTGGCAGCTGTCGTTGCAAGTCAATACCCGGCGCTAATCCGTGGCCTCATTCTGGCCGATCCAACGTTCCTCAGTTTACAGCAGCAGCGCGAAGTTCTAGACAGCGACGTGGCGGATCAGCACAGGAGAGATCTAAACCGGCCGCTAGAAAAAGTGGTGGAAGACTTGCAGACCAGGCACTCCCATCGCTCCTTGTCAACGGTGGAGATCATCGCCCGGGCACGTTTACAAACCAGTTTGAGTGCTTTTGACGTCCTCACGCCACCAAACCCTGAATATCGTCAGTTAGTGGGTTCGATTGACGTTCCAAGTTTACTGGTCATTGGTGATGCAGGAGTGGTTTCGCCGGAGCTGGCCTCCGAACTGCAGCTCGTGAATCCGAAATTTCAGGTCGTACAGATCAGGGATGTAGGGCATGGGATTTTCTATGATCAGCCCGGCCAGTTTTTAGTCATTGTTAAATCTTTCTTGCATTCAATCGATACATGAGTCGTGGAACGAGCCTGTGTCACTGCCTCACATAGCGGGCAGCCGACGGGATGACTCGCCGCTTTGTCAGGCAGTATCCATGGCTCAAAGCTTGTTCCATCAGCGTGGGTTTCTCTCGTCCACCCACCAGCACATACCCCAAGCCGTTGGCAGGCTTCGTCGCGTTCCCGCATGGAGGCGCCTTGCGCATTGTGATATAACATAGCTTTTGAGACCTTGTTTACCTACTTTGAATGATGAACTAGGTCGTATTTCAGAGGTGAAAGGAACCCAGTCATGAGAAAATTAATTGTGCTTGAACATGTCTCCCTTGATGGTGTCATACAGGCCCCTGGCGGGCCGGACGAAGATACCAGCGGCGGCTTCGCGTATGGCGGATGGATAGCGCCCTATTCCAACTCGATTCTTGGAACGGCCCTGAGAAGGCAGATGAACCTGCCATTCGACCTGTTGGTAGGACGCACAACCTTTGACATTTGGGAGCCTTTCTGGCCGCAACATGCGGACGAATGGCCGGGTGTCAACACGGCGACGAAGTACGTCGCCTCGAATACCAGGTCATCTAGCGAATGGCAGCCGTGCGTGTTTTTGAACGGCGATATTGCAGAAAAAGTCGCCCAGATCAAGCAACAGCAAGGACCGGATTTGAACGTTTGGGGAAGTGGTAATCTCCTTCAGACGCTCATCAAGCATGATTTGGTCGATGCGTTCTGGCTGATGATCTATCCTGTCACGTTGGGCAGTGGAAAAAGGCTTTTCGCCGGTGGCACGATCCCGGCGGCGTTCAAGGTAACGGAAAGCATAGTCGTTCCGAATGGCGTCATTGTTGTGAACTACGAGCGCGCAGGCGCGATTACAACCGGAAGCTGATAAATATCCGTGCCGTGTTGGTTGCCGACAGACAGGGCGTGCGCGATACATCTCGTTTCATTCTCACAAAGACGCGTACCGATCACAGGGATCACACCCAGAACTTGCCTCTGATTTTGCTCAGGACGTATGGGGCTGAATCTGTTTTCCTGGAATGAAAAGAACTGACCATGGACAGTCAGTTCTTTTCATTC
>JBLMZU010000412.1:0-2670 GCA_050258995.1 Bacteroidota bacterium | reverse complement strand
ACCTGGCCAGCTGTACCCCAGCCGCGCCGACTGAGCCGGAAGCGCCGTAGATCAAGATTTTCTGTCCGGGCCGGATACGGGCCTTATCTCTCAGGAAAGGCAGCGCTGTGAGCATCCCATTCGGAATGCTGGCTGCCTCTGCATGGCTCATATTGTCGGGTTTGATCGCCAGCGCCCCGTCTTCGGACATGCATTTGTATTCTGCATATGCTCCAAAGGCACCGATACCAAATACCTGGTCGCCTGGTCGAAATCGAGTTACATGGCTGCCCACTGCTTCAATTACCCCGGCCAGCTCCTGCCCCAGGATTGGGTTTCTCGGTTTCAGAAAACCATTGAACCCTGGGGAAGCTCGAAGGTCTGGGTCTTCTTTCACAACTGTTGTCGCATAAATATGGATCTGGACTTCATGGTCCCTGGGCTCCGGCTTTTCTACTTCTTTCATCTGAAGAACATCCGGAGGCCCGAATCGCGTGTACACAATGGCTTTCATGCTATTCCTTTTCCTTCGACAGCCAGGCTGAATGGCTGGCTGCTCGCAATCCGGCTGCTCCGCAGCAGGACAACTCCCAGCCAGATCCACCAGACGATGACACCCACGCCAAAGGCATATCCCAGTGCGTTGAGCGCCGGGGCAAGAGAGCTCACGATCCCCGCCGTGCCGATGGCGAGCCCCAGGAAGTTTAACGGCCTGGATAGCTGCCCGCTGCGCAGGGCGCCCCAGCTGGTGAGCAGCACCCACAGGCAGCCCAGGAACCGGTCGGAGTGGTCGATGCCGATGGTAACGGTGTCCACCACCAGCCGGAGTATGGATGCCTGAGCAGGATCGGTAGAGGAAAGCCTGCCAATAACTTCCCAGCCATAGAGAGTGATGAATCCGCTGGCAAAGACCATTCCCGCCCAGAGCAATCCGAAGCAGGCGGCCGCCAGTGCCAGAGCGGGCGCACCGGTTTTGAGCTGCTGGTAAAGCGCCAGTGTCAGGAGGGTCAGGAATGTCCCGTTCACCAGGTACATGGAGAAATGCCAGATAAAGACGAGAGTCTGGTGGGGAAGGAAGAACACAATGAACTGATCAAAAGGCAGGGATCCGTCGGCCATCGGGGTTAGAACCATTGCCAGCAGGACCATCGCCAGTATATATGTCCCGGCGCAGACCAGAGCAGAGATACCACCGACTTTCTGTAAAGTATTCATAGTAGTCAATCTCCTTTTCTCAAGGATTATTAGGCTTCAACACTGCGCCAGGTCCAGGCCAGCCAGATAATCCCGATCAGGGCAACAACCTCTAGGGAGGCAAAGACGATATAACTGGGGCTTTCCCAATTGCCGCCGCCGAGCACGTAGAGGAGTGTCAGCACACTGGCAAGAATATTCAGCCAGCGGTTCACATCACGACGGAACCAGCGAGACACCAGGATCATAGCAATCGGAATTGCTTGAAACAGGCTGATCAATAAGATAATTGGAGGAGTGAGCTTAAACCCCACATTCCCGTTGATGATCTTCTGTAGAGTCCCCGGTTCAATGAAACCGATGATGTCGGCATAGGCGATGCAGAACATGAGGAAGATCCACATGGTGGACAGGAGGACCTTCTTGTCCTGGACTTCGATCAGTTTACTGTTTGTGTTCATTTTTTATTCCTTGGATGATTGATTTGTAGATTCCAGCGGAGGAACCTGATTAACCGAGAGTAAAGACAGGCCAAGGTCGCGCACTTTTTTAAGAAGGCCATACAGCGCAGCTTGATCGGTCACTGCGCCTGTGAGAAGGGAATTGCCGTCTTCTTCAAGAATAATGCTCAGGCCTTCAAACCAGTCCACCCATTGCGAAAACAAGTGACCTGCAACCCGGATCTGGTAGATAATAGGTGGCGTTTCCATGTTCGTCTCCACTGCCTTGATGGATGCAAATATAGCGGCAAGCAGGTATTGCCGGGTAGCAACTTAAGTATTGTTTGGAGTACTGTTTTGTGGGATTAGAGCAGACGCAACTCGCGAGCGCGAGCGACGGCCTCAGTGCGGTTTTGGACTTGAAGTTTGTTGAAAATCCGCAGGTTATGACCCTTGACCGTGCTGAGGGCCAGATATAACCGTTTGCCGATCTCTGCATTGGAATGCCCCTCAGCGATGAGATGCAGGATCTCCAGCTCGCGATCGGTGAGAGGTTCAATCACCTTGGAATTTGGATTTGTGACACCTGCACTTCCCGGCACCTGCATCCGGGGCAGCTGCGCGTGCGGCGCAAGTGTTCTGGATTGGGGAATGGCTTGCATCGAATCCGGGAAAGCGGCCAGGAGTTTATTTGCGTACCCGAACAGGTGATGAACGTTAGGCCTCCCTTGTTTTTCAATTGTCGTTTTAAAATCCAAAATCAACAATCTCATGGGTTCGCCTTCATCCACAAAAGTACGCAGGTAGCATTCTGGCTGAGCGAGAGCCAGGGCATGTTCCAAAGCGGCAAGGGCTTTTGGATGATCAGCCTGCGCTTGATGAACAAGCGCCTGTGTCAACAGGATCTCAATTACGTTCCCAGTCCGCTTTTGTGCTTCTGCCAATGCCAGTAAGCGTTCCAACAAGTCGCTTACTCCTGTGAAGGAACCTTCAGCCAATCTCAACCGGGCTAAAGTGAGTTGGTTGTATTCGTCCAGGTAGCGGACTTCATCCTCGA
>JBLMZU010000411.1:0-2734 GCA_050258995.1 Bacteroidota bacterium | reverse complement strand
CGGCCCTTCGCCATGATCGATAAAAAGCGGTTGTCCGCCGACAGCACGGAAGGCGCGCACCGGGGAATTCACGCCACCGGGGAACAACTTCTGCGCATCCTGGAAAAAAGAAATGGATTTGGCGATGTTCATGATTACCTCGAGGTCAGAGAATAGATATTCGATAATTAGAGAGTAGTAGGCACAAGAGTTAAGCCGTTCTCTATTTGCCTTCTCTCTGCAATCTTATCGACTGCAAGCTCTCCCGAATGGATGCAATCTGGAATGCCAATGCCGCGATAGCCGTTTCCAGCCAGAGCCAGGCTGGGATACCTTTCCAGGGCAGCAACGATTCGTTTGAGGGTTTCCGGATGGCCAAGATTGTATTGCGGCATGGCTTTATCCCACATAAAAATGCGTGAAAGGAGTGGCTCGGAATTAATTCCCAGTGTGAGACGTAGCTCTTCCTTTGCCAGCGCCAGTAGATCTTTTTCATTCCAGGGAATATCCTGCCCGGCGCGGCCGACAAAGACACGGATGAGGGCATAACCATCGGGAGCCCGGTGCGGGAACTTGGTCGAGGTCCAGGTGCAGGCCAGGGCGCGGCGTCCTTCACGGCGTGGGATGACATATCCATAGCCGTCCAGTGGACGCGGCAGATCACTCTCTCGGTAAGCCAGGGTGACGGTCGCCGTTGATGCGTAGGGAATGTTTTGTAAATTGGAGGCAAGCTCAGGGGCAATGCGACCGAGCAAGTGTCCACTTACGTAGGCGGGGGTGGCGAGGATGAGGGAGTCGGCTTGTAAATTTCCGGTTTCAAGTTTCAGGTTCCAAGTATCAGGTGTTGGGTGATCGATGGAAAAGACTTTTGTGTTGAGACGCAGATCTACATTGTTGGATCGCAGGTAATTGACGAGCGCTTCGACGATTTCCGCGAGACCGGTTGTTGGTGTGAGAAAGGCAGATCGAGAACCCTGTACGGCTTTGCCGTTGGATTTCTTCCGCATTTCGAGGGCGCCGCGGGCAAGGCTGCCGTACTTCAATTCAAGATCACGCAAATATGGGAAAGTGGATGCAAGGCTGAGCAAATCACCATCACCGGCGTAAATCCCGGACATGAGCGGCTCGATCAGGTTCTCATATGCTTCACGTCCCAGACGGCGGCTCACAAACATGCCAAGGGACTCATCGCCATTGACCGCTTTTGCAGGCTGGAGGAAATCCAGTCCCATGCGCGCCTTGCCGAACCAGGAGACGAGATTTGACTTGAGAATGGCCTGCACATTGGTGGGGATCATCATGGCCAGCCCGTCGGGCAAAGGCTCCAGCCTGTTATGATGAAGGACATATGTATTCTTCTGCCTTGGATTCGTCCCGTGCAGGCGCTCGCCCAGGCCAAGCTCCCTGCAGAGAGCAGTGGCATAGGACTTTGTGGCCAGGAATGTGTCGGGGCCGCCCTCGATGATGAATTGCCCGTCATCAAAGGGAACGCGATCGGTGGTGATCTTGCCGCCCCAGCGATCAGATGACTCAATCAGGGTGACCTGGGTACCGGGGATTTTTTTGGTTGCGTAATAAGCGGCGGAAAGTCCGGCAATCCCTCCGCCGATAATCACAATACGATTCATATCCAGTTCGATTCCTCTGCAGTCTTTCGGATCAGACCTGCCAGTCCGGCGATCATCTGCGGTGCGTTGTGGACCATATCGATGCGCTCGAGACGCACACCAAGTTTCTTCGCCAGCTTTTGATAGACAATGTCGATGTCGTACAGCACTTCCACGTGCTCGCAGACAAACCCGATCGGACAGCTGACGATATTCTTCTGCCCCTGCGCGGCATAACGCTCGATCAATACCGAGACATCGGGTCCCAGCCAAGGCTCATTGGAGATCGCTGCGGACTGGTACGCGAAATCGTACGGCTGATCGCCCAGACGCTGCATGACTGCATTTACGGTTTCCCGTAATTGTTCAGGATAGGGATCATTCCATTCCAGGATCCGTTCCGGCAGGCTGTGGGCGCTGAAGATCACCGGGACCTGAGAGCGGATCTCAGCGGGGAAGCGCTCCAGTACAGCACACACGCGGCTGACAAGTGCGTCGATGTAGCCGGGCAGCAGGTGCCAGTCCTTGATGGGAGCGATCTCAACAGGCGATCCGGCTTCAGCGATCTTCTTGTAATAGGCTTCGATGCTCATACGCGAATAATGCGGCGCCATGACCAGCCCCACCGCCCGCTCGATTCCCTGTACCTGCATTTCTGCAAGGGTGTCCTTGATATAGGGGCGCCAGTGGCGCATGCCGACAAAAGCCTTGAACTGCTGTCCGTGGGCGTTCAGTTCGGATTCAAGAGCATCGGCCTGCTCGCGGGTCTGTTCCAGGATCGGAGACCGCCCGCCGATCTCACGGTAGCGCTCGCGCACTTCATGAATGATCTCCGGCGCGGTGGGACGATAGCCGCGCACATCCAGGAGGTAGGGTTCGACTTCGTCAATATTGTCCGGCCCGCCATAGGCCATAACCAGTAAACCGATCATAGATGAGGGGCTTTCCATTTCTTGATCATTTTTTCAAAAGGCGGGCCGATCTTGTTTGGATTTAAGGGATACCAGCCCAGCTCCGTGCGTACAGCCTGTTCCTTCAGCTCGGTCGAGCCCCAGACAAAGGTTGCGCCCAGCACGCCGATCATGACTGACAACCAATCCTTTTGCATAAACAGAGATGTAATGATAAATAAAATACCCAATCCCATC
>JBLMZU010000410.1:0-6256 GCA_050258995.1 Bacteroidota bacterium | reverse complement strand
GTGCAGGCTCAGCGGCTCGGCCGGGTTGAACTGTTCCAGCCTGCGCTTTTCGCGCAAAACATGCAGCCCGCCGCTGACCAGATCCACGGTCAGTGGATACTCATGTTCATTGTCCTCCAAGATCAATCCGACCGTGGAAGTGTGCTGCGTGGGCTTGAAGTTTACTTTGATCTCAAAAGAATTTCTGACCAAAGTGGAATTCTCTAATGAAATCTTTTTCGACCGCAAGACTTCAAGACTTTTGGCTGGGACAATTCGCAGTTCACCCGAATCGGACAGGGTTACATCGCGCGGCAGGCTCAAACATCCATGCCAGGCTCCATTGCCAGGGACCTTGAGCCAGCCAATCAGCTTACATCCTTCCTCATCGAGGAAGGTATTCGTGGCGTAGAAATCTTTACCGTGGTCAAGTGTCAGCCATCGGTCGGGAATAAACATATTATTCTCCATCTTCCCAACAGCATATTGAACCTGCGAGAAGGGAGAAATGATCAGGACATAACGATCGCCAAACCTCAACATATTGGGACATTCCAACCCTTTGGTTGCATGTTTGAAGATTGTCCCATTGAAGGACCAGGTTTGTAAGTCAGGCGAGGAATACATATAAATACTCCCGCCCCGGTCGCCGAAGTATTTCCCGGCAAGCACCATGCGCCATTCCTTTTCCTCCTTCCAGACATAGGGATCCCGCCAGCCGTAGACTTTGCGCGGATGCATGGCCTGATAGAGGAAAGGATTTTCATCAGCAGGCTGCCAATGGGTAAGGGTCGAATCGCCGGTCGCTCGCCACTGCTGTGCGCCGCGCCAGACATTCGCCAACCCCAGCCGACCGCCAATGCTGGTGTAAAAAATGGTCGACGTCCCGCTATTATTTACACAGCAGCCCGAAAAACAGTGATGCTCGCCACGTTCATAGGCGGGTGTAAGCGCGATAGGCAGGTGTTCCCAGTGAACGAGGTCGCGACTCTTTGCGTGTCCCCAGTGGATCTCACCCCAATCGGATGCATAGGGATTGAGCTGGTAGAACAGGTGATATTCGCGGTTGATGAAAATTGTTCCATTAGGATCGTTCATCCAGTTGGCGGGCGCGGCGAAGTGATAGCGTGGCCGCAGCGGATCGGCCTGTGCAGCAGGAATGGCTCTCTCGAGAGCAGTCTGTGCGGTTTCAAGAGACTTTTTCATACGACGATCTGGTAAGGTTTATCCTTCCACCAGCTTCACCTTATCCTGTGCCAGCAGCCTGGCCTCTTCCATGGCCAGGGGACGCATGGTGATCGGGAAACGGTTATGCAGCGGGCTGATCCTGGCGCCCCAGCGGCTGGGGAGGATGAAGATGATCTGGATCACCGGCCGCAGGAAGCCGGTCATCTGGCTGGCCTGGACCATTTCCTCCAGCCCGGCATCATCCCAGCCGCCCAGGAGGGCGTAAAAGAGGAAAAAGAACGGCATACAGGGCACCAGGGCGACGAACAACAGAAGGATGCTGGTGAGCTCGTCATTTTTCCATAGCACTGAGGCGATCAGGCTGAGGAAAAAGTATTGCGCAACGGCAGCCAGCGCGGGAGCGGCCAGGGACTGCCAGAAGTAGAAGCGCTGGGGAAAGCAATACCGGTCGGCGACAAAATAGGAGGCGATGCCGCGCACTAGGATGGCAATGAAATAAGCAATGAGCAGGGCCAGGATCTGGAAGCGCGCCAGCAGCGCAATCATGAGACCGATGCGAATGGACTGTTCGAGCAGGATCAACAGCGCTCGCAGGAGCGGCTTGTTCGACCCCAGGAAGATGGCATCGCCCAGCCAGCCCAGGAATTGGATCGCGCCAAAGATGGTCAAGGGGATGGCGATGACCGCCGCCCTTTGGAACTCCTGTCCTGAAGAGCCAAGGATAAACTTGGGCGCCGCCACAAGAAGCACGGCCGCCAGCACCGCGCTGGCGATGGATCCCCATTTGTAGGATTGGACGCTGTAATATTGCGAAAGCATCTTGTAGCCGCTGGAGAGCGCCTCGGAGACGGCCGGCATGACGCCGTCAAACAGGTTGGTGCTCACGGTAAATGCAAGCAGGAAGTTCCCGGCCAGCAGCCAGTTGCCCCAGGTTTCAGAATAATTGACCAGGCCGTTCTGCGTGACCCAGATCTCGAGCGCCGCGCCGCCTGCCAGCAGGATTCCCCCCAGCATTTCAAAGAAGCCAAACTTGAAGGTCTCCTTGATAATGTCCCAGTCGAAGTGCGCCATAAAAAGAATGCTGGCCTTGTAGCCGAGACGCTTGTAGAGCCAGAAGCCAAGCAGGAACGAAACCAGCTCCAACGCGTAGGCTGCCGCTCCCAGGCCAATGACGCCTCCCATCGAAGCACCGAGCGCCGGATGGGATTTTCCATATGCATAAAAAACCGGTACCAATGCAAGCTGCGTGAGGACCGGGATGACAATGGCCCAGGCGGCGTCGATGTAGCGGGCGTAGTCATTGCGCTGCAAAGCGTTGAGGGTTCCACGGAAGACACCGTAAAATCCGGGGATCTGGATGAAGGAATGGATCACAATGCTCCAGGCAAACAGGGCATAGGGCGTACGGACGATGCCAATGGTTGTCAGTGCCACCACCAGCGCCACCTGGATGGCGCCTGAGAGCGCCTGCCACCAGACATAGACCTGCATGTACTTGAAACCACGCCGTGGGTCCGAGACGCGGTACTGGCTGAGAAACTTCATCGAGGCAGTGGATGTTCCCAGGTCCCAGATTGCCCAGGTGAGGCCGAAGAACTGAGTGACGCGGCCCCACATGCCCAGCGCCTGGGCGGAGGGAAGAATGAACTGCGGCAGGACAAAATCCTGGTAGGCGATCAATGGAATGAACAGCAGGATCCCGATCCCCATGCCGACGAACAGGCCGGAGAGCGGGCGGTGGAACCCCGGTTTTTCCCAATCGGTGTGCTCTTCGTTGGCTACGAATTTTTCCTTGTCTGCGATCAACGAGTCAAGCGCTTCCGGGTGCCGCAGGCTGTAGCGGCGGACGACCACAAAGGCGCTGAAGAAAAGCACCAATTCCAGTGCCAGGAAGGCGAAAAGCGCGTTGCGATCGTTCCTGTGCGGCACGGGCGAGGCAGGATAAGCGGCAAACGACAGCGGTACCGCGCCTGCCGCCCGCTCTACCAGGGAATAGATCAGGTAGTTGAAATAGCCCCAATCCTGGATCTGGGGATTCGCGCCATTCGAGAGCCAGGGCGTGAACAGGAATGCACGATCGGACAGCTGCCACAGAATCCCCTCACCTGTTTCATAGGTGGTCACGAGCATCCTGGCTTGGGGCGCCAGTCCACTTACGACGGCGCGTTCCCTGACCTGCGGCGCGCCGTTCCAGATGATTTCCGTCAGGAGAGGATCCTGCACACCTTTGGCATTGGTCAGACTAACAGCCTTGTCCGCGTAGGTGAGCGTAACCGGTTCTCCAAGCAGTGTCTGTGCATCCTGTTGGGTAATATCCCTGCCCGGGATGAATACCAGTCCGGCACCACTCTTCACCCGCTCTGCGATCTTTGCCGCATCCCGGACTATTCCGTTAATGACAAAAACTTCTGCCTGATCCGGATCCACAACCAATTTATAGCCGGCCAATTCAAGCGCGGTCTTGACCTCACTGTCCCCGCCGGTATAAAAAACATTCCGTTGGGTAAGCGCTGCACTCCGCACCGGGGCACAGGCAGACAGCAGGAGGACGAGTATGAGCAGGCCTAGAAGCTTTTTCATTGAGTCTCCGATGTGGCACCAGTAAAGTGGACCAGTGCTTCCGGGTCTATGGTCGATGGTCCAGAACGATCTCGAATGCCCAGGCGTGTTTTCCGATCTGATCTTTGGGGAGAACTACTTTTACACCTGTTTCATCCTGTGACCAGGGAAGGAAGCCCGGTGTTCCGAGCAATTTTATCGAGCTGATTTTCTCGCCAGCCAAAGATTTGATTTCAACCGGACCATCCGGCTTACCAAGCGTAATGGCAAAAAGCTTGTCCTCTTTTGTGGTGAAGCGGATATCCTGGCCGGTGAATGTGACATCGTTGTCGCTGAACTGTCCAGCCGGGATCTCGGTAGGTCCCTCGCCAAACACCCGCCAGGGACGCGTGTCGTAGATCGCCTCGCCGTTGACCGCCAGCCAGCGACCGATCTCGCGCAGGATTTCCTGTTCCTCGTCCGGGATGGTCCCATCGGGCTTGGGGCCCACGTTCAGCAGCATGCAGCCGTTCTTGCTGACGATATCCACCAGGTGATGGATGATGGCGGCCGGCTCCTTATAAACGTGATGATTGATATATCCCCAAGAGTTCTTGGATACGGAGGTACAGGTCTGCCACGGCTCGGGCTGGATCGTCGTCTGGTAGCCGCGCTCGATATCGAAGACGGCCGTCCCTTTTTCAAAGGCATCCAGCTTGTAATTGATCACGCCATCCGGGACATGGTTGTAATAATAGGCGGCAAATTTGGACAGATAGGGCTTGTACGCAAGCTGATGGATCCACCAGTCGAAATAGATCAGTTTCGGCTGGAAGCGGTCTACCAATTCACAGCAACGTGCAAACCAATCGTCCAGGTAGGCCGGGTCGGGAGGCGGAGTCCAGTCATTGGACTCCCATTCCGGCGAGCCGGAAGTACGACTTTGGGAGCAAGCCATGGCTGGGCCGTAGAAATCCGCATACGCGGGATCCTGGACATCGGACGGGTACTCGCGCCCGCCGTTCATGAACCACCAGTGCTCGGCGCGGTGGCTGGACAGGCCAAAGGCCAATCCGGCTTCACGGACTGCGTGGCCGAGCTCGCCGATCACATCCCGCTGGGGCCCCATGTTTGCAGCGTTCCAACGCGTGAGCGGAGTAGCATACATTGGAAAGCCATCATGGTGCTCAGCCACAGGCACGATGTATCGCGCACCTGCGGCACGGAACAATTCCGCCCATGCAACCGGATCAAAAGCTTCGGCTTTGAACTGTGGGATGAAATCCTTGTACCCAAAATCCTCGCCATAGGTATCGCGATGGTATTCGTAGATGACGCTATCCTTCTGGTACATGCGGCGCGGATACCATTCGTCGAAGACGGCAGGGACCGAGTAAATCCCCCAGTGGATGAAGATTCCGAACTTTGCGTCCCGGAACCATGTGGGGACGCGGTATTGATGGAGCGAATCCCCGGTGGGCTCGTAAGTGGTCATGACTTCCTTTTTGTATGTGCAGGCTCACGCCTGCCACATATTAAGCGACCGTATCGTTGATATCGAACTTGATTTTGCCAATGTCACTCGTGGTTGCAGCGACGGTGACTTTCTGCTGTCCGGCGGCAAGTTTATCTCCGGCGATGGAAACCTTCATAGGCACGCCCATGCGAACCGGGACGGAATTGCTGCGTGACAGATCGGCGCCGTTGATGGTCTTTTCGCCAACGGTCATGTTGATCGCCGGCCCTTCATATTCTTTTCCACTGGCGGTGATGGGACCGATCCCGATCAGCATGGTCGAGTCGATGATGTTCTTCAGGGCAAACTCAAAGCCTGAGTCGTTATTCTTGAGCGAGCCTTTGACATATAACTTTGCGAGCAGGAATGAGGGAATCATGGTTGTCTCCTTTTGTGGTTGGACCATCGACGACGGACGATAGACCATGGTCCATCGCCCATGGTCTATCGTCTAAACGGTGAAATGTTTGAACTGCGGCAGGTATTGACTGTTTTGCGCGAACATCTCGTTGACCATGTCTTTGATTTCTTTGAGCGAAAGCACCGCGGCCGAGAGTGGATCGTGGCAGATGGCGCGGTAGACCATGGTCGGGTCGCCGAGCTGGCTGGCGGTGATGACCATTTCCTCGATCTGGGAGTTGACATTGGTCAGGATGGCGCATTCCGGCGGCAGCGCCCCGACATGGATGGGATGGAACCCAGCCTTATCCACCAGCACCGGGACCTCCACGCATGCGCCCCATGGCAGGTTGGTGACGAGATGAGTATTCGGCACATTGCCATTGAAGGTGAATGACTCGCCGCCGCGCAACGCATTGATGATGTAGGCAGCATACTCCCGGCCGCGCTCGATATCGATGGGTGTTTCGGCGGCGAACCACTCCCGGGCCTGGTCCTTCCAGGTGGCTTCGTTGTTTTGATATTCCTTGAGGATGTAGGCATATTCGCCCGGGTTCCAGCCTGTGCCGTGCGTGCAGTATTTTTCGATCAGGTCGGGACGCTTGCGGAACCACCAGTTGTATTCGGAGTTATGCC
>JBLMZU010000409.1:0-6544 GCA_050258995.1 Bacteroidota bacterium | reverse complement strand
CTTCGCCCAGGAATTCATCCATCCGCCTACCGTCCGCTCTTTGTCCGAACCAGTCCTCATACGCCTGGTTGCTAAAGCGGTATACCCGGTCGGAATCCATGTAGGCAATTAACGCCGGAATGGCATCTGTAATGAGACGCAGCCTTTTCTGGTCTTCCCGCAGCTCTGCCGTGTGGCGCTGGATCAGCCAGTACAGCAGGATCGCGGTCACGATAATAAAGCCCCAGCCCTTGTAAATGCTGATTTTCGTCAGCATGAGTGGATTTGTGGCGATTCTCTCCGCCAGGGTATCCGAGAGCAGAATCCAAAGCGCTCCGAACAGGAGATACAAACCGGCGATTTTCAATGCTCCTAGGCTGGATGTATGTGGGATGGAAGGGAACCTTGATTCTCTCATTTAATGGGTCCTGATGGGTGGGAGAACCAAAGCGTCCGTCCCCGGCAGGCAAAAATTGCGGGAGAACATAAGAACCTTCATTTTGTATTTTCCTATCGCGACCTGTCTGTGCACATGGGGTGATACCCTATTTTTCCGGGAGTCCATACAGCTTTTCCGTTATTGGGTCAACTTTTATCTGAATTATAGATTGAAATTCTAACCGAAAGCGGGCAAGTGATACAGGACTTTACAAAATCATCGATTTTCTCTGAGAAACTTGCGTTATATAAAAGGCGGGCTTTAAGAAAGAAAAGAGTGGTCCAAAAGGGATTTGTTTCCTTGCGGAACAGTGACATCCATCCATTGGGAAACAGGGTTGGATCTGGAATAATAAGGTCAACCATAAGATTTTGTGAAAGGCTGCCTTATGTCAGTTCAAATGAGTGAAAGCACAGAAATGTACCTGAAAGCCCTGGTGGAACTGGGTCAAGGCGACCGGGTGGCTGTGGGGCGCCTGGCCGATCGCCTGGGCGTGACCAATGTCTCTGCCAATGAGATGGTCCATCGCCTGACAGGTCAGGGACTGGTATCTCACATGCCGTACAAGGGCGTGGCATTGACTAATTCCGGGCAGACTGCTGCTTGCAGTGTCCTGCGCCGCCAGCGCTTATGGGAATGTTTCCTCTATGAGTATTTGAAAATCGAGTGGGCAAAGCTCTATGAGCTTGCCTGCTCCCTGGAACATGCAACTGCACCGGAAGTGACCGAGGCCCTGGCTGTCTTCCTGGGCGACCCACGGTTCTGCCCGCGCGGCAACCCCATTCCTTCTGCAGAGGGAGAGTTTACGCCGTTGAGTGGCGTCCTCCTTCGAGATGCGCCGGTCGGTTCAAACGTGCGCGTAATCGCAGTCAATGCCACGGACACGGATATTAACAGGTACCTGCAAGACCGTGCGATTTTGCCGGGTCAAATATTGACAATCGTCGAAGCCTCCCCCATGGACGGTCCGCTCACACTTCAGTTGAACGGGCAGAATGTGGCACTCGGATTGCGGCTCGCCGAGTTTGTGATTGTGGAAGTAATCTGAAATTTTGTACCGAGGAAAGGGAATCCCATGTCTGAACCTACACTGCTTCATCTACTTCGCCCTGGACAGCGCGCGACGATCACGCATATCAACGGCGCCAGTGCACTGCGAAGAAGATTTATCGAGATGGGGATCGTCAAGGGGGAAACCATTCTGATCGAGCGCCATGCGCCGCTGGGGGATCCGATCGAGTATTTTATCAAAGGCTATCACCTGGCCCTGCGCAAGGAGGAAGCCGCACAGATCGAAGTGATCCTGCATGGAGAGGCAAATGGCTGACCTGAAGATCGCCCTGGCCGGCAATCCCAATGCAGGCAAGACGACGATCTTTAATTTTCTGACCGGCCTGCACCAGCACACCGGGAACTGGCCGGGCAAGACCGTGGAGAAGAAGGAGGGAGAGATCGAGCATGATGGGCTGATCATCAACATTGTGGATCTGCCCGGAACGTACAGTCTCACCGCCTACTCTCCGGAGGAGATCATCGCCCGTGATTACATCATTGGTGAAAAGCCGGATGTGGTCATCAACGTGGTGGATGCGACCAATCTGGAACGCAACCTCTATCTCACCGTTCAGTTGCTCGAGCTGGATGTCCCGATCGTGCTTGCTCTGAACATGAGCGATGCCCTGCAAAAGGACGGGACGAAGATCAATACCGAAAATCTCTCGCAGCTGCTCGGTAACATCCCGGTTGTGCACACGTCGGCCAACCGCGGCCGGGGTGTGTCAGAACTGATCTCAAAGGCTGTGAAAACAGCGCACAGGAAATAAAGTATGGCGATCGCTTCCCCTTCCTATTTTCAGCTGGACTACGGCGGCAAGATCGAGCGCGAGATCGCCCGCCTGATTGCCGTATTCGATGACCTGCAATTTAATACCGGCCAATATTCGCAACGCTGGCTGGCGATCAAGCTGCTCGAAAAAGACCCGGATATCCTTGAACGTGTCAGGGGAATGAACGGCGGGGAAGCCGTCATTGCTGTTGCAAAGGAGCGTGCCGGGCACGTGGAGTCCATGCTTGGAGAGGATTTCGACCTGCTGACCGCGGATCGCCGCTATGGGTATATCAACGGCGTGGTGCGGCAGTCGCTACAGCGCCCCTTGATGGATCGCATCACGTTAACCGACCGCATCGACAACATCGTGACCCATAAGTGGCTCGGTCTGCCGGTGTTCCTGACCGTGATGTACCTGGTCTTCCGGCTGGTGATCGACGTCTCGGCTCCCTTCCTGAACTGGATCGACGCCGTGATCAATGGGCCGGTCGCCGGCTGGATCGGCTCGCTCCTCAACCTGCTCTCGGCGCCGGCATGGCTGAGCTCGCTGGTCCTGAATGGGATCGTGGCGGGCGTGGGCGGCGTGCTTGTCTTCGTGCCGGGCCTGTTGATCCTGTATTTCTTCCTGGCCCTGCTTGAGGACTCGGGCTACATGTCCCGTGCGGCCTTCGTCATGGACCGCTTCATGCGAATTGTCGGCCTGCACGGCAAATCCTTCATCCCGATGATCCTGGGATTCGGCTGCGCGGTCCCGGCGGTGTATGCAACGCGGACCATTGCCAGCCGCCGCGACCGCGTCCTGACCGCATTGCTTGTCCCACTGATGTCCTGTTCGGCGCGGCTGCCTGTCTATGTGGTGTTTGGCCTGGCCTTCTTTGGCTCCAAAGCCGGGACCGTGATCTGGGTAATGTATGCCCTCGGCATTGTCGTCGCCATGCTGGCCGGGATGGTTTTCACCCGGACGCTGCTCAAGCCGGATGTTTCCTCCGCGTTCGTGCTGGAGCTGCCACCCTATCGCCAGCCGGCTCTGAAGAGTGTCATGATCCACATGTGGGAGAATACCAGTGGCTTTGTCCGCAAGGCGGGCACAACCATCCTGATGGTCTCTGTTGTCATGTGGTTCCTGTTGAACCTGCCCTGGGGTGTTACCAACAAGCAGGACTCCTTGTTTGGGAAATTTAGCACGGCGATTGCCCCGGTCTTTGCCCCGCTCGGTTTCGGCAACTGGGAGACGGGCGGCGCCCTGGTCTCGGGCTTCATGGCCAAGGAGATCATCGTCAGCTCGATGAACCAGATCTATGTGGGCGATTCTAGCGCCCAGAGCAGCGAGCCTACAACGCTGAAGGAGGATGTTGTCTTCATCACAAAAGGATTTGTGGATGCGACTGTCAGCTCAGCCAGGATCCTGTTGAGCATCCTGCCAGGTGTGGATCTTGTGGGTGACCAGGCACAGCCTGAGAATACCGCGTTGAGCACGGCTTTGCAGCAGCGCTTTACCACCCTGAGTGCCGTCTCCCTGCTGGTTTTTGTCCTGCTGTATGTGCCGTGTGTTGCCACCCTGGGCGCGATCAAGCATGAATTTGGCTCCTCATGGGCAGTGACATCGGCGATCTACCAGACCGGGGTGGCATGGATCATTGCCTTTATGATCTACCAGGGCGGGCGGCTGCTGGGGTTTGGGTAAAGCGATGTTTGCACAGTTGATCGGTCTTCTGGAAAGCAGGGAGAACGGCCTGAGCCTGTCCGAGATCAGCCGGGCGATGGACGCGCAGCCCTCGGCGGTCCTGTCCATGATCTGTCTGTTGGTCCAAAAGGGGAAATTAATTGAGATCGGCCCGGATGGGAAGTGCTGTGCCACCTGCGGTTATGAATCGGAATGCAATCTGCTGGCCGCGCGCGGCAAACGATATATGGTTGCTCGCTAACCAGGAAGCTCACTTTGCTTTTCGTTCTTTTTTGGGATGCTGTTTCTCTTTAAGCTGAACGACACTAAACTGCCCGTCACTTTCCATATAAGCTTCTTTGACCTTTGATGGGTCATCCACCCCCTGCTCGCGAAGCTGGCTCATGAGCTCGTCTTCCGTGATCAATTCCTTGCGCATGTTACGGCGCAGGAGTTTCCCATTTCTGACCAGTAGCAGAGGGGCTGGATCGATCAATTTACCGAACCACTCGAACCTGAAGCTGAGCCAGTCAAAGGCGTAGTTCCAAAAGATGATCGTGGCGACAAGCACGATACCGTCGATAATGGACGTATATTCGCCGGCCATGGCATTTTGCGAGGCGTCTGCCAGCAGAGTGATCAACAATAGGTCCGTCATGCCGAGACTGCCCGTCTGCCGCTTCAGGATGACGCGCAGCAGGACAAACAGCGAGATATACATGACGGAGGCACGTAAAACAATCTCCAGCAGGGGGACGTCAGGCAAGAAAATCGATTTCCAATCCATGCAAGAATCCAGCTACTTCACTTTCGCCAGGGCAGTATCGATCTCGTTCATATCGTAGGCGAATGCGGGTGCCAGCAAGGTAATGTAGCGGTCCCATTGGGTCCGCAGGGAAATGTAGGCTTCCACGCCAGACGGAACGGTCTTGATACCGGCCTGCTTTAATCGCACCACGCCCGCCTCATAGCGTTTCTGCCAGCGGTCGATTGTGAGTGCATCGATCGGCGCTTCCACATTGGCGTTTGGCAGGAGATTCTTGATGAGCGTTCTCAGTTGCAGGATGTTGCCGCGCCAAAGCTGCTCGAGGGCCACTGCCTCCTTGAGATAACCGTACTCCTCGTCATCCAGGGCGCTCCGGATCAGCGACACCGTGTCGAGGGCAACCAGCGCCGTTCGTGAAACGGAATAGTATGGTTCCGTGAACCGAAAATAAAACAAAATGGGATAAAAATGATGGGACTCCCTTACTTGAGAAGTATCAGCTGCCCAATCTGCCAGGTCGGAATTTCCTACTTCAAATTTCCCCCGCGGACCGAGTCCGGCGATGACCTCCGCCGCATCCCCTGTCTGGGAGGAGAACAATTCAACTCTGAGGCCCAGGGAATTGCGCGCATGCAGATTTCCATATAGTTCCATCAGATAGGTGACGGTCAATGAGACCAGGGAGAGACCGATAATGGAGGTAACCAGATCAAACATCTTAAAAAAATTGGTTTGCGGACTGAAGTCACTCGAGCCAATAAAATCCAGGCTGCTTCCGCCCACATACAGGGCCGTGATGAAATCCGTTGGCGTAGGGCCATGCGTGGCAGTGATTCCTGTGCCGAGGTTGGGATGAACGATCAATGCGACAGCAATACTTAACAGTATCGGCCACAAAAGCAGGACCGTGATAAGAATGATGGGGCCTGATAGAGCCAGATAGAATTTTTTCAAACGGCCTAGAAATCGCGCTGACCCGACGAGGGCGCGCCATTCAAAACGGGAAAGACGCTCACTGTAGATCCCGGTACTGGCACGGGCATACAGCACCAGGAAGAAAATGTCCAGCAGGACTAGGACAAGAAGAATTGCACCAAGGGTTTCCTCAAGCTGGCCCAAAGGAACCTCCTTTCTATTTTGCCCCGTGGCGTGACTCAAAGCGAGGATTCGATTGACTGCGCTTTTCCATGGCCCTCAGCCAGGCCGCAAAATATCCAATGGTCAGCAGGGTAAAGACTGCGCCGCCGGGCATCCACATGATCAGCCCGGCAAGCTGCTGATCCTGCAGGGCGGAAAGTCCCCAGTTTGGCGCAGAATTGCCATAGATCGAATACCAGGGCTGGGAGGTGAAGGTCATCAATGCACCCAGGATTCCGCTCTGCAGCACGGTCAGAAATAGGAAGGGAACTGTCATCGCAAAATGAATATGATCCGCCCGGGTATGCCTGAACAATACCCACCAGAACAGGATCGCCGTGAACAAAAAAGTGATGTGTTCCAGGGTATGAATGGCTTCGTTCCGCAGGGCCGCCTCATACAGGGTGGAGGCATGCCAGAGCCACATCGTGGCGGTAAACAGGATCCAGACCAACACTGGATGGGTCAAGATGGATCTTCTGGTTTGATTAACGCTATTGCCCAGGGTCTGTGCCTGCCGCCGGGGCAGGGCCCACAGGAAGGCCAGCTGAAAATCGCTGAGCACCAGCAGCGGCGCGGCGGCCAGGATCAGGATCAGGTGCTGAACCATGTGAGCGGAAAATAATTCATCGCTCAGCGCGTCGAGCGGCGAGATCAGTGCCAAGAGGAGCATCATGATCGCACCCCCAAAGCTTAGCCACTGCCGACTGGTGATGCCATGTCCTCTGCCGG
>JBLMZU010000408.1:0-3234 GCA_050258995.1 Bacteroidota bacterium | reverse complement strand
ACTCTTTGAAAGCGGACAATCCATCTCCTCCCTTTCCTCCATACCCATGCAGGATTCGGTTTCTGTCATCCAGAATTCCCAGGCCGATGTCATGTTCGAGAATTCCCCGGTCAACACCCGGACCGGCCAGCCGGCCCTCGACCATATCCGCCTGGCGCTCAACCTGGGACAGCATGCCATCACCGCCAACAAGGGACCGGTGGTCCATGGCTATCGCGAATTAATGGAGCTGGCCGGATCCCGGGGAAAACTCTTTCGCTTCGAATCGACCGTGCTGGGCGGCTCCCCGGTCTTTTCCGTCTTCCGTGAAGCCTTCCCGCTGGCAGAGCTGGCCTCCTTCAAAGGCATCCTGAACGCGACCACGAACATCATCCTTTCGCGGATGGAGAACGGTGAATCCTACGAGGACGCGGTAAAGTACTGCCAGTCGATCGGCGTGGCTGAAACGGATCCCACCAACGACGTGGACGGCTGGGATGCGGCCATCAAAGTGGCCGCGCTGATCACAGTGCTGATGGCTACACCCTTCACGCCGCAGGAGGTCAACCCAACTGGCATCCGCGGCATTACACCGGAAATGATCGCCCGGGCCAAAGCCGCAGGGCAGCGCTACAAGCTGGTTTGTGCGGTGGAAAAGATGGGAGACCAGATCCAGGCCCGGGTCGCGCCCGAGCTCCTGGATGCGTCCTCCCCGCTCTATGGCATCATGAACTCCTCCACCGGTGTGTCCTTCCGCACCGATGTGCTGCCGGATTATTCGATCATCGTATCGGAGCGCGAAGGTATGGGCGGTGGTCCTGTCGAAACGGCATATGGATTGTTCGCGGATTTTGTTAACGTTGCCAGAATCGTAAAATAGATCAAGGAAAATAAATGACCCTTCATGATTCAACAACCTATGCAGATCTTTCCCAGGGAAGGATCAGGCACATCGATTTCAAGATCCGGGTGGATTTTGCCTCCCACACGCTGGAAGTGGAAGCAGCCTATCAAATGCAGGCGCCTCTTCACGGATCCCTGTACTTCGACACCTTCAAGATCGACATACAGGATGTCCGGGCGGGCGGCCGCGAATTGGAGTGGGATTTTGATGCCAGCGATCAGGAACTTGGACAGCGTTTGCATCTGAAGGGATTCGATGGGGAGTCCGGTTTCACCTTGAAGCTCCGTACGTCACCCGATGCCCGCGCCCTGCAGTGGATGGGCGAGTCGCAAACCGCGGGGGGAAAGCATCCGTTTTTGTACAGCCAATGCCAGGCGAGCAATGCCCGCAGCATCTTTCCCTGCCAGGATACGCCGTCCGTGCGGTTCACATATTCGGCCGAGGTCGAAGTACCATCCGGGTTGACAGCGGTCATGGCAGCGGAGCAGGTCGGGGCGCCGGAGGGGACCGGCAGGTTCTCCTTCCACATGCCGCAGCCCATCCCCTCCTATTTGTTCGCGATCGGGGTTGCCAGTCTTGCCTTCCGCGAACTGGGGCCGCGCACAGGCATCTATGCCGAGCCGGAAATCATCGACGCGGCAACCTGGGAGTTCGCCGAGACCGAGAAGACCATGGTCGAAGCAGAAAAATTACTGGGACCCTACCTATGGGGGCGCTACGACATGCTGGTCCTGCCGCCCTCCTTCCCCTATGGCGGCATGGAAAACCCGCGCCTGACCTTCCTGACTCCCACTGCCATTCTCGGCACGCGCGGCCAGGCATCGCTGGTCACACACGAGCTGGCCCACGCCTGGACCGGCAACCTGGTGACCAATGCTACCTGGCAGGATTTCTGGCTGAACGAAGGCTGGACCACCTACGCAGAGACGCGCATCACCGAGATCCTGGAGGGCAGGGATGTCACCGACCTGACGGCGGTATATGATGAAAAGCGCACGCTGGAGATCATGAGCCGCGCGGGAATGGACGCACCTGAAACGTATTTAAAATACACGGGCGAAGGCAAGGATGCCGATGCTTTTACATCCATTATCGCCTACACCAAGGGTTGTTTCTTTTTAAAGGAATGCGAATATGCAGTGGGACGGGAACGCTTCGATGAGTTCATTCAGAAGTATATGAAGAACTTCCAGTTCCAGTCTTTGACCACCGAGCAGTTCCTCGGCTTCCTGAAGGCGGAGCTGCCGCAGGTCTTCGAGAAGGTGAATGTGGAGACCTGGGTCTATAAGCCGGGCATGCCGGAAACCTGGCACAGGCCGCAGTCGCAGCTTTATGACGAAGTGGAACAGGCTCTTGCCGATCTCAAACAGGGAAGGTTGCCCACCAGGGGCCAAGTCAGGGACTGGCACCGCTACCAGATCCTCTCCTTCCTGCAGGGATTACCGGAAAAGCTTTCGGTGGAAGATTGTAAAACGCTGGAGGATGTTCTCGAGCTGGAAAAGCGGAATGATGATTATTTCCTCTCGTACTTTTATGCCATCTGCATTTTGAGTGGCTACCAGGAAATCATGCCGCGCGTCGAACAATTCGTGGAAAAGATCGGCCGCATGCTGTACCTGCTGCCGATCGTGCGCGCCATGGCCAAAGCGGAGTGGGCCCGCGATCGGGCGCGTCCACTCTTTGAGAGTGTGCGCGAGCAGCAACATCCTGTGACGGCCGGCGCCGTGGAGGAATACCTGAAAAAGGCAGGATTATAGCCAGCCGATGATCAGGATTCTTCTCTAAGCAGAGCCGTTTTTCCCGATTCGAAAATAAAACGGCCAGCGGACCCCGCGCGGCTCACTCCCCCAAGCTGCCGACATTTGTTCCCAGATCGCATCCAACGGATGGTGGCCTTTTTGCTCCTTGTACCTTTGCGTGGCAGACCAGCTGTCGAGGAAACCGGCATATTCTTCCAGTCGGAAATTTCGTTCCAGGGCAAAGGAAGGTGTCTGGACCTCTTCAAAGGGGAAGGGAAGAGTCTTGTATTGCTCCTCCAGGTAGTGAATGCGCTCAGGCCAAAATCCGTCCAACACATCGTAATAGTATTGGCGAACCAGTGTATCGATCTCAGGCGAGATCTCTGTAAAACTGTAGGTCCATACCGACAGGACACCATCGGGTTTGAGTACACGTCTCACTTCCCTGTAAAACATTTCAAAGTCGAACCAGTGGACAGCAACCGCAACAGTGATCAGGTCGACACATGAGTCGGCCAGCGAGACATGCTCCGCGGGCTCGACGTGATATTCCACGTTCTCACAGGGCTGGGCACGCGCGATCTGCTCCGCGCTGGCATCCGTGGCATACAC
>JBLMZU010000407.1:0-14444 GCA_050258995.1 Bacteroidota bacterium | reverse complement strand
ATCGAGGATGTGACCTCCGGCGAGGGACGCCGCCTCACGGATTACGTCACGGACACCAAGTTCATTGTGCCGACCTCCTTCCGCCCCGAAGATGACTTGGCGCATGTTGTCCGCTGGTGGGTCACCACAGTCCGCCAGAACGGCGTGGACGAGCAGGGAGAGCCGATCTACGAATCGGCCGGGGCGACCAGCGAGAACCGCGTCTTTAGCTGGACCGGTGTGGCAGCGGCCAATACACCCAGTCCGTAAAAAAAGAGAAGCAATCAAAGTCCATTCCAAATCCCTACCTCAATGGCGGGGATTTTTCATTTTACTCTTGACAGAATTCCATTTGGCAGTAAAATATTTGCATTATTCAATCTTTTGAATAAATGAATTTTCTGGAGAAGTATATGGCGCCGTTTCTGATTGATCTTGAAAAAACAAACACCCAAAGCTCGCTGGTCCGGTTGGAGCCTGCATTGAACGCCTTTGGAAGCATGCTTCTCGTAGCAGCGGAAGAGGAGGAACCGGGCATCCATGAATGGGTCGCCAAGACCCGCGCTCGGATGTCATCGGAGGAAAGAGCCCGACACAAACTGGTCATGATCGGCCTGCATTATGCCATCCTGCCCCACCGGTCCGGGCTTACCTTCGAGGAATACCTGGACCGACTGGAGTCCACTTCTGCCTCCAAGTTAAAGGATCGACTGCTGTACGCCTACTCCAAGATCAGAATGACAAGCGAGTCGCAAAAAGAAGCAGATGCACCCATCCAATGGGACAACGTACTCGCCTCTCCCAAAAACTATGTTAGCTTTTTGCGACACCGCTTTGGCGACGAATCAACCGATCAGGAAATGGAAAGCGAGGCATATCGCTACGTGATCGACCCCGAGGCCATGAAAAACCTGATCCTCACGCACCTGCGCTGGTTCTGGGAGACGTATTTGCAAGCCGAATGGATCCGCGTCCGCCCAATGCTCGAAGCGTCGGCCCGTGCATTCAACCAGATCGACCTGAGCGACAAATCGAGGGCCGAGACCATCCAGTTTATTACAGGCAAGGAAATCAACGAATTGAAATGGGGCAGGGATCTCACGGCAGCCAAGGAACTGGTCTTCATCCCGAATGTCCATTTCGGGCCTTACATGAGGGCCACCAGGATTGGCGACAGCTTTTACATTTATTTTGGTGCTCGTTTACCCGAAGGATCGGATGTCCGTGTCCCTGAGCTGGACCGGGCCGAGATCGTCGCCCGGCTTTCGGCGCTGGCCGACGACACGCGGCTGAACATCCTCCAAATGATCGTGGAGAAAGGCGAGATGCGCTCGCAGGAGATCATGGAGGCCACAAACCTCAGTCAGCCCAGCGTGTCGCGCTACCTGACCCAGCTGACTGCAACAGGTTATTTGCAGGAAAGGAGAGAGAGCGGAGGAAAAGTGTACGTTCTTAACCGGGATCGTGTGGAGAAAACACTCAAGGCAGTGCATGCCTTTTTATTGCGTGGTTCTTGATCGACTTAGAGAGGAGTAGGAATGAATAACTGGCATAACGAGTTCATGGCTGAATATCAGCGCCAGCGAATACTGGAGCAAACCAAGCAAATCCGGCTCGAGGAGTTGGCTCTTGTCTCCCGGGCATACCGGCCAGGCCTGTTCAGCCGGACAATGTTCAATTTTGCAAATTGGATGATCGCTACCGGCAGCCGGCTTCGGAAGCGCTATGAGGTTCCCGTCCCGTCCTGTAACCATCCTCCCACGAGCAGCCTTGTAAGTTAGCTTCGTCAGGCTGTGATTTTGGAAGCGAACAGCGGGGACATGACCTATCCACCGGGACAGGTGGAAACCATCCCAACGTATCTGGAATTTCCTGCCAGGCTGGTCTATAGTTTGATCGTCGGTCGTTAAGAGATGACTTGACCACCCAAACCGGAGAAGAATGAAACAATTGCTAGAAAGAACAAAAAACGTCTACCATGAGTATCCGTCAGCCTTCTGGATCTACAACATAATCGTCTTCGTCGACCGCCTGGGCGGCTTCATGCTCTATCCTTTTTTTGCGCTTTACCTGACGCAGAAATATCACATTGGCATGTCCACCGTGGGCCTTCTGTTCGCGATCTTCTCCATTTCGGGGATGGTCGGCAGTGCCCTGGGCGGCGCGATCGCCGACCGCATGGGCCGCAAGACCGTGATCATCTTCAGCCTGCTGCTCTCCTCGTTCAGCGCACTGGGGATGGGCTTTGCCCCGACTGTAGGGATTTTTGTCGCAGTCTCCGTGCTGGTCGGTACGCTCGCCAACATCGGCGGCCCGGCCCATGAAGCGGTGGTGGCCGATCTATTGCCGCCGAACAAGCGAGCCGAGGGATACGGCATCATTCGGGTGATCTTCAACATTGCGGTAATCATTGCACCGCCGATTGCCGCGCTTCTGATCTCCAGGTCGTACATCACCCTGTTCCTGACCGACGCTGTGATCAGCCTCATCAGTGCAGGCATCGTGCTCTTTTTCCTGCCGGAGACCAAGCCGCAGGCGCACGCCCAGGCCAGGCCGGAAACCATGCGCCAGACCTTTACCGGTTACAGACGGGTCTTCAAGGACACCTCCTTCCTGGCCTTTATCGGCGTTTCGGTGCTGATGACCCTGGTCTACATGAACATGAATTCGACCCTGGGTGTGTACCTGCGCGACGAGCACGGGATCACGGCAGCCCAGTATGGCTGGCTGATCAGCATCAATGCTGTCATCGTCGTGTTCTTCCAGTTCTGGGTGACACGCCGCCTTGAGAAGTACAAGCCGCTGTTGATGATGGCAGCCGGCTCACTGCTTTACGCGATCGGTTTTGCGATGTATGGCATGGTGCCGACCTATGCCTTCTTTATCCTGGCAATGATTGTCATCACGATCGGAGAAATGGTGGTCTCGCCGTTCCAGCAATCCATTGTGGCGAGTTT
The DNA here is from genome assembly GCA_050258995.1 of Bacteroidota bacterium. GTDB lineage: Bacteria > Chloroflexota > Anaerolineae > Anaerolineales > Villigracilaceae > Defluviilinea. The sequence continues at coordinate 11,508 of JBLMZU010000407.1, read as the reverse complement.
TGCCCCGGAGCAGATGCGCGGGCGCTACATGGCAGTCTCGGGATTATCCTGGAGTATTTCCTTCACGGTCGGTCCCTATTTTGCGGGACTGATGCTCGACAGTGCCAACCCCAATCTACTCTGGGCATTCTGCGGGCTGATCGGGGTGCTGGCATCCGTCGGGTTTGTCCTCCTGAACAGGGTTCATCCCGCCGAAGCCCCGGCCATCGAGCCGGCTGCGGCAGATTAGGTTCATCCAGACTTTGCAATGGTTTATTGGTAGACACCTCCTCCCTGCAAGTTTTTTTGGAAGTTCTCCTCACTTCTTGGGACAGGTGATACGCAGGCCTGTCCCAAGCCTTTTAATATCTGCGCTTCCCACCCAGCCGGGAATTGTCCGCGCCTCGACAGGTACCTTCTCCGCCTGTACAATCAACGACACAATTTCGAAAGAGCGGAACAGATCTGGAGCAAAGGGTAATTTTTGCAAACCCCAAACAGCTGCCATACAGCAACGGATCGTGTCAGCCCGTCGGGATTGTTCTTTACATAAATTTCGTAAATGGAGAAATCATGGATATTCGATCCTATAACCGCGAGGCTTGGAACCGCGAAGTGCAGGGAGGCGAGAGCCGCTGGACCCAGCCGGTAAACTCGGAAATGATCGCCCGGGCAAGGCAGGGAGAGTTTTCGATTGTGCTGACAGAGAACATTCCAGTTCCCGGCCATTGGTTTCCGCCGCTTCAGGGCGCCGATGTGCTGTGCCTGGCATCCGGTGGCGGGCAGCAGGGACCCATCCTGGCCGCGGCAGGGGCGCGGGTGACCGTCTTCGACAACTCCCCGGCCCAATTGAAACAGGACCAGCTCGTGTCGGAGAGAGAGTCACTCCCCCTCCGCACGGTGGAAGGTGATGCTGCCGACCTGTCCATGTTTGCAGACAAATCTTTCGATCTGGCCTTCAACCCCTGCTCGACGGTATTCATGCCGGATGTGCGCGCGGTCTGGCGGGAATGTGCGCGGGTCCTGCGTCACGGCGGAATTCTGATGACCGGATCGATGAACCCGGTCCACTATATTTTCGATCTTTACAAGGCTGACGAAGGCATCCTGGAGGTCGCCCACTCCATCCCCTACTCGGACCTGACCAGCATTTCCCGCGAGGAGCTTGAGGAGCATATCGAAAAGGGACTGCCTGTCGAGTTCGGTCACTCCCTCACAGACCTTGTCGGCGGGCAGTGCACGGCGGGCTTTGTCATAACGGATATGTATGAGGACTACATGCTCGATTCGCCGCTGCACAAATATCATCCGAGCTACCTGGCGACGCGGGCCGTAAAGGCATCATGATTTCCATACAGTGGAGGGCACAGTGAACAAGATCAAAGTATGCATCGCCGGTGGGACGGGATGGGCCGGGTCGGAGCTGGCCCGTGGAGTCTTTGCCTCGCCCGACATGGAGCTGGTGGCGGTCATCTCCCGAAGCAATGCCGGGAAAGTGCTCGGCGATGTGCTCGGGCTGGATGGGCTTACGACACCCATATTTGGCACCGCGGACGAGGCGATGCAGACCCATCCCGATGTATTCGTGGAATACACAAAGCCGGATGCGGCCAGGCTTAACATCCTGGCGGCCCTGAAAGGCGGTGCGCATGTTGTCGTGGGAACTTCAGGATTGAGCAATGAAGAATACGAAGAAATTGACAGGGCCGCAAAAAAGGTCCAGCGCGGTGTCCTGGCGGTGGGGAATTTTGCGATAACGGTCGTCCTTCTCCAGAAGTTCGCCGAGATGGCTGCGAAATTCATCCCCTACTGGGAGATCATCGATTATGCGGCATCGGAAAAGAAGGATGCACCGAGCGGGACAGCCCGGGAGCTGGCCAACCGGCTTTCCCAAATCGGGGAGTCGAAGCTTGACGTGCTGCTGGAACAGGTGCAAGGGGTCAAGGAAACGCGAGGAGCTCGTATGCAGGGCACGCAGGTCCATTCTGTGCGGCTGCCTGGTTATGTCATTTCCATCGATGCGATCTTTGGGATGCCGGGACAAAAATTGATCCTGCGGCACGAGTCGGGGACCAGCGCAGAGCCTTACGTCAGTGGAGCCCTTTTGGCCATTCGCGAAGTAGGCAAACTCGTCGGTCTTCAGCGCGGGCTCGACAGTGTCATGAGCTTCTAACAAAACAACCGGTCAACAATGCCAGTCTCCTTTCCTGAACGATCAGCTTTTTGGCTATCCGCAGGCATAACATTAGACCTTAGCGAGCGTTAATCTATAAAAGTGACCAATATATTTACCTATTTCTCTTGGTCATGAAAGGAGATTACGGTATGGGTATCTTAGCCTGGCTCGTTGTGGGCCTGATTGCAGGCTGGCTGGCCAATATGGTCATGAGAGGTGGCCGTGGTAATGTTGTGACCGACATCATTGTCGGAATCATCGGCGCCATCGTCGGTGGCTTCCTGGCTGGCCAATTGTTCCATGTTGCAAACCCGGTGAACGGGATCAATGTTGGAAGCATCGTGGTCGCATTTCTGGGCGCCGTGGTAGCGATCGCGATCGTCCGTGCTCTGCCTGGACGCTCGCCGGTTTAAACATTTTATACAACTGAATATTAGGCGGCCTGCTTCGGAGAGCAGGCCGCCTTTATTTTGCTTCGCCGACCTCTTACAATCATCTGGCTGCCGATTGGCAACCCAGGTACCAATTTATGAATTCACAACAGGAGACTCCATTGGCGATCAAAAGATGGCTGTATCGGGGCAGCCGGCCGAACCGGCTGGCAAAACTGATCAACAAAGGCTGGGCTTATATCCACGCCACCGGTATATTCCCCAACTACCTGGTCACCCTGGAAGTGATTGGAAGACAATCAGGGAAAAAGATCGATTTCCCACTGGCGATGACAGTCATGAACGGAAATCGTTACCTGGTGTCCATGCTCGGCGAGCATGCGAACTGGGTCCGCAATGTTCGCGCGTCCGCCGGAAAAGCGACACTCCGCCATGGAATTACAGAACAGGTCCATCTTGAAGAAGTGGATATGGCCCAGAGAGCCCCCATTTTGAAGGCCTTTCTAAAACATGCGCCCGGCGCGCGGCCGCACATCCCGGTGGATAGGGATGCACCGCTTTCGGAGTTTGAGAAAATTGCATCCCTGTATCCTGTCTTTCAGGTGGAGACAGCAAAATAAAAAGTCTTCGGGCGGGAAAACAACAATGACCTGCCCTCATGACTCGGGGAGCCTATCTTTTAATCAGCCTGTCCAGAATCTCCATCAGTTTTTCCTGCCAGTCCTCTTCTTTGCCGATGGCGGCCCAGTAAGCATTCTTTCCCCCTCGTATGCCCGGACCCAGATCAGGCAGTCGCTCCATATCCTTTCCATCTGTGGAGGGGAAACGTAAAACGACCTGCCAACTCTCCCAGCTGACCGCCGATAAACCAGCCTCTTCTGCCCGCAATTTGACGCGCATCTGGTAGAACAGGTTGGCCACCATCTCGGGCAGCTCGCCAAAGCGGTCCTGGAACTCGGAAGTCAGAGCATCGATCTCGGTCTCATCGCGCAGATCGGCGATGCGGCGGTAGAGACGCAGGCGCAGATCCTGGTCATGGATATAGTCGGCGGGGATGCCAACCGCCAGCGGAAGGTCCACGTTGACCGGCATGGAGATGGGTTGGGTCAGGCTGGCAAAGGTAGTTTCGATCCTGGCCTTTTCTCTTTCCTCTTTTGTCCCGCCGTCCCTGCCGGCGACCTCCAGTCTACGGATCTGCCGGACGGCATCGGCCAGCAGACGGGTGTAGAGATGGAAACCGACCGCCTGGATGTGTCCCGACTGGCGCGTGCCGAGCAGCTCCCCGGCGCCGCGGATCTCCAGGTCACGCATGGCAATCGAATAACCTGCGCCCAGCTGGGTGTTCTCGGCGATCACTTCCAGGCGCTGCTGTCCTTCAAGGGTTGGTGAAAGTTTTTTGTGGCGGAAGAAGTAGGAATAGGCCCGGGCCGCGCCACGTCCGACGCGGCCGCGCAGCTGGTAGAGCTGGGCCAGGCCGAAGGTGTCGGCGCGGTCCACGATCAGGGTGTTGGCATTCGGGATATCCAGGCCGGATTCGATGATCGTGGTCGAGAGCAGGATATCCGTCTCGCCGGCGTTGAAGCGGTGCATGACCGAAGCGAGCTGGTTCTCCGGCATCTGGCCGTGACCGACGTCGACCCGCGCCTCCGGCACGAGCTGGTTCAGGTGCATCTTCATCGCATCAATCGTATTGACCCGGTTGTGAACGAAGAAGATCTGTCCCCCGCGCTCGAGCTCGCGCAGGATCGCCTGGCGGACGAGCTTGGGGGAATAGGGTCCCACATGGGTGACGATGGGCAGGCGTTCCTCCGGCGGCGTATTGAGGTTCGAGATGTCACGAACACCCGTCAAGGCCATATAGAGCGTGCGCGGGATCGGGGTCGCGGTGAGCGTCAATACATCCACCTCGGTGCGCAACTTTTTCAGGTGTTCCTTGTGCGTCACGCCGAAGCGCTGCTCTTCATCGATGATGACCAGGCCAAGATCCTTGAACTGGACGTCGGACGAGATCAGGCGATGCGTGCCGATCACAATATCGACCTCACCAATGGAAAGACGATGAAGAATGGAGGTTTGCTCGCGCGGTGTCCGGAAGCGGGAGAGCATTTCCACGTTGATAGGGAAGGCAGCCAGGCGCTGCTGGAAGGTCTCATAATGCTGCTGTGCCAGGACGGTCGTCGGCACCAGGATGGCAACCTGCTTGCCATCCATAACCGCCTTGAAAGCCGCGCGGAGGGCCACTTCGGTCTTGCCGTAGCCCACATCACCGCACAGCAGGCGATCCATCGGGCGTTCGGATTCCATGTCCCGTTTGATATCCGTCAAAGCGCGGGCCTGATCCTCCGTCTCGACATATGGGAATGAGTCTTCCAGCTCCTTCTGCCAGGTGGTGTCAGACTTGAAGGCATAGCCCTTCACGATATTGCGCCGGGCATACAGGTCCAGCATCTCCTGGGCGACTTCGATGACGGCCTGCTTGACGCGTCCCTTTTTCTCCTGCCATTCCTGCCCGCCCAACCGGTCCAGCGCCGGGACAGCGCCCTCGGCGCCGACATAACGCGTCAGCCTGTCCGCCTGGTGGACCGGGACGTAGAGCTGTCCCCCACCCTCATACTCCACGGCCAGGAACTCGCGAATCAATCCATCCAGCTCACGCTGCACCAGGCCCCCAAAGCGACCAATGCCGTGATCGATGTGAACGACATAGTCCCCGACCTGCAGATCGGCGTACACCGACTCTGGTGTTTCTGCTACCGGTCTTTGGCGCATGCGCGGCTGCGGCCGCTCCCAGCCGAAGACTTCCGAGTCTGTGATCAGGTGCAGGGCCGCACCCTCATCCCGCAGGATAAAACCCTCGGAAAGAGACGCCTCCATAAACTGGGGACTATGCCCGGAATCAGGATTCTCCTCCCCGATGAAACGCTCCAGCCAGAGCTCCTGCAGGCGGTTCGACTGCCGCGAGATGACAATCGTCTCCTCTTCTTTTTCGACGAGGGAAACCAGGTAATCGATGAACTGTTTCAGCCGGCCGCCGAAGCGCTCGTCATGGCTGAAATGTGAGGAGAGGCGGTCATCAGACTCCGCATCGCCTTCAAGCTGTGTGGAATACCCCAGCTCCAGGAAGGGCCGCGAGTGGAAGTTATCCAGCAGATCGGGCCAGGTGATGTACGGTAGCGGAAAGTCCTCCGGCAGCGTCTCCTCCTGGATGCTTTCGTTCTTCAACTTGACCGCCTGCTCCTCCACTTCGGCGACCATACTCTCCACAACGGATAAATCGTCGATCATGATGAGTGACTTTTGGGGAAGATAATCCAACAGGCTGGCAGGCTGATTGTGCAGCAGGGGGATATGGAACTCGGAATACTGCTCATCATCCGAAGCAGGCTCACGTGCCGCAGTGACAATGTACTCGCGCGCCGGCGTGACCAGGATCGACTCGAGGTTTTCGATCGTCCTCTGGGACGCCGGATCGAACCTGCGGATGGTCTCGATCTCATCCCCAAAGAAATCCAGGCGGACAGGCAATTTTTCTGCCGGGGCCCACAGGTCGAGGAGGCCGCCGCGGCGGGAGAACTGTCCCGGCTCGAGGACGGTGTTGGTGCGCTGGTAGCCGATCTCGGACAACTGGCGCAGGATCGCATCCGGCTGGACAGTCTGCTCAACGGCAAGCTTCTTACAGGCCTTCAGAAAATCGCGCCGGGGCAACGTGCGCGTCATCAGCGAGCGCGCCGACGTAACGAAGACCGGCGGTACTTCCGGCTTCTGGGCAAACGGAAGGTGATAGTACGCCAGCGCGGTCAGCGTATTCAGGCGCTCGCGACGGGTCGTCACGCCCCAGGCTGCCTGCTCGTAAAACAGCGGATTGGGCTCTGCAAAATGATAGCGCGGGGACTGGAGCCAGAATCCCAGCTCGTCGAACAGAGACAGGGAATGGTCGGCGCGATCTGTGATGAGCAGGATCGGCCGGTTGAGGTCGTGGTGCAGCGCAGCCAGGAGGGGCAAACGGGCAGCCCGCGGTAATCCCAGGCCGGGGAGTTGTTTCCCATCAACCTGGAGCTGCTTCAGCAATTGCTGATATTGAGAAAGCGAACGGATCTTTTCGAGAAGGATTTCCATAACCTATATCTATTACGGTTCCACCGAACCGTTGTATTTGTTCATGGCAGCATTTACACCGTTGATCACGAATTCGAGGGCAGCATCTGCAGCCCGGTCGAGGATCTCCGAAAGGATTTTCATATCCTCCCTGGAAAAGTCCTGTAAGACATACGCAGCGGGATCCATCCTTCCAGGCGGACGGCCAATGCCGATCCGCAGGCGGGCGAAACCATTGGTGCCCAGCTGTTCGATGGTCGAAGCCATGCCTTTCTGCCCGCCGGGACCTCCCTTGGGGCGGATGCGGATGGTGCCAAAGGGGATATCCAGATCATCATGGGCGATGAGCATATTTTCAACAGGGATCTTGTAGAAGTTGAGCAATCCCTGCGCGGAGTGACCGGAGAGGTTCATGTAGGTTTGTGGCTTGGCGAGGATCAATTTGCGCTCCTGGTACGCCGCCGAGGTGACAATTGCTTTTGCCTGTACTTTCATGCCGCGCGCGTCCAGGCGCACAGCCAGCCGGTCGATCAGCATAAAACCGACATTGTGACGGGTATCCCGGTATTCACGGCCGGGGTTGCCAAGGCCAATGAGCAGGTAGGTGGTGTCAGGGGTCATGATTGAAGTTCCAGGTGGCGAGGTGTCAGGTATCAGGAGCGAGGGTTAAAAGCGGCGGATGCGGAGGAGCAGGCCGGCCAGGGCGAACACACCGAGGATGACCAGGGCGCCGCGTCCAAAGTTTGAATAAACGGTCGTTGGGTCCAGCGAGACCGGGTTGGGCGGCAGAGGCGTGGGTGTCGGCCGGGGCAGCTCGGTTGGCGTCGGTGAAGGCGCGAGCAGAAACGGCGTCGGGACGAGAACAGTCACTTCTTCAGGTGTGGCGGTCGCCGGGATGGAGGTCGGCGTCGGCTGGGCGTCGTTTTGCACGGTGACCGGAATCTTCACCTCCTGGACTGTACCGTCTCCCAGGAAAACGCGCAGGCGCAGGATGTAGTTTCCATCGCTGATCAGTGTTGTGTCCCAGGTATACAGGAGCGAGTCAGATACAGGCTGCGGCAGCGTCTGGAGAGGGAACCAGGTCTCGACCGGGGCAGAGTCATATGAAAAATCCAGCTGGGCGGAGAGAAAATTAGGATCATTCGTTGTCCCGCTGATACTGACCTGCCCGCGCAGCAAAGCTCCCGGCTTGGGAGAGGAGATCGCCACAGGCGATTCCTGGGCTGCCAGGAGAAAAAGTAGGAAAGGCAAAAGGAGAAGCGTTTTTTTCATCAGCCGAACAAGTAAGTTTAACATGAAGAACGGAACGGGTCAAATTCCGGCAGAAAAAAGACCGGCTTCTGCAACAGGCACCGCGGAAGGATGAAAAGATAGGTGCTCAGTTTTTTCTGAAGATGCCCCCATCGTCATTCTCCCGATTTTTTGAAGTATGGTAAACTACGCCTGATTTCATACACAGATTGCCGCAAGAACAGGCGGCAGGAGAGCATGCATGACAAGAAACCGTGCTGAACTGATGGTGGAGCGCCTGCGGAATATGCAAGCTGCCGCGCCCGATATCGAGGCCTCGGCGGTCGTTTCCGTGGATGGCTTGATCATGGCCTCCGCCCTGCAGCAGGGTGTGGAGGAGGACCGCGTCTCGGCCATGTCTGCTGCGATGCTGAGCCTGGGGGAACGGATTTCCACCGAGCTGGGCCGCAAGGGCCTGGAGCAGGTCTACATCAAGGGCAGCAAGGGATCCATCGTGCTGACCTCGATCGGCGAGGAGGCTGTTCTCACCGCACTGGCGCGCCAGGATGCCAAACTGGGCATGATCTTCCTCGAAATGCGCCGGGCCGCTGAAGATATATTTAAACTGGTCGGATGAAGACGATAACGAACCGGTCCCTGACAACAAATGCAACCCCCGATGGGGAGGGCTTCACCGCCCTCCCCATCTGATTTAACCCTCACTTCAGCCCTTCTTCCCTGGGAGAGGGGAGTTTCATTGGAAAGGTAAAACATGGCTACAAAATACTTATTTTATACAGGTGGCGTTGTTTCATCAGTGGGCAAAGGTGTGACGGCCGCCGCGACCGGGCTCCTGCTCAAGGAGCGCGGGCTGAAGGTTGCCGTCCAAAAACTGGACCCCTATATCAACGTCGACCCCGGGACGATGAGTCCCTACCAGCACGGCGAGGTCTATGTGCTGGATGACGGCGCCGAGACCGACCTGGACCTGGGTCATTACGAGCGGTTCATCGACATCCGCCTCAGCCATTCGAGCAATTTCACCAGCGGACAGGTGTACGCCGAGATCATCGGCAAGGAGCGGCGCGGCGATTTCCTGGGCGGAACGATCCAGGTCATCCCGCACATCACCAATGAGATCAAGCGCCGGGTGGCAGGCATCGCTAAGGAAACGCAGGCGGATGTGGTGATCGTGGAGATCGGTGGAACCGTTGGTGACATCGAATCGCAGCCCTTCCTGGAGGCGCTCCGCCAGCTGCGCAACGAGGTCGGGCGCGAGAACGTGTTTTTCATCCACGTGACCTGGCTGCCTTACATTGGAGCGACCGGGGAGATCAAGACCAAGCCCACCCAGCACTCGGTCGCGGCACTGCGCTCGATCGGTATCTCCCCCAATATGATCATCGCCCGCTCTGATTATCCGATCGACAAGGAGCTGTGCGACAAAATCGCCCTGTTCTGTGATGTGGAGAAAAAAGCGGTCGTCCCGATGACCACCAGCAAGGTTTTGTACGAGGTGCCTCTGATGCTGGAACGGCAGGGCGTGGGAGAATATCTGGTTGAAAAACTTGGCATGCAGGCCACCCGCAAGCCGGATATGAAACCCTGGGAAAAGCTGGTGGAGCGGGTACGCAATCCGAAGCCGACCATCAAGGTGGCGCTGGTCGGTAAATATGTCGAGCTGCAGGACGCCTACATGTCGGTGCGCGAGGCGCTCAAGCATGCTGCGCTGCACAACGACGTGGAGGTACAGATCGGCTGGGTCCACTCGGCTGACCTGGAGAAGGACAAGGGCTGGGATGTGATCCAAAGCTCGGACGCCATCCTGGTCCCGGGCGGATTCGGCTCACGCGGCATCGAAGGCAAGATCCTGGCGGCCCGTTATGCCCGCGAAAAGAAGATCCCCTATCTGGGCCTGTGCCTGGGCATGCAGGTCATGTGCATCGACTTTGCCCGCGGCGTGCTCAGCCACGAGGATGCCAACTCCTCGGAGTTCGACCGCAGCACGGAGTACCCGATCATCGACCTGATGATCGACCAGCGCTCCATCACAGACATGGGGGGGACGATGAGGCTCGGCCTCTATCCCTGTGATTTGAAGGAAGGCACCAGGGCGGCAAAGGCCTACGGCGTGGAACAGGTCGAAGAGCGGCACCGTCACCGCTTTGAGTTCAACAACGCCTACCGCCAGGAGTTCGAGGACAATGGAATGGTTTTCTCAGGGATTTCACCGGATGGGAAACTGGTGGAGATCGCCGAGATCGAGGATCATCCCTTCATGATGGGCAGCCAGTTCCACCCGGAGTTCCTGTCCCGGCCGATGAAGCCGCATCCCCTGTTCTCAGGCTTTATCCAGGCGGCGAAGGAAAAGAACGGAAAGACATAAAAGTAGAGCGGATGGTTTTCCACTATCCGCTCTACTTTTCAATGAGGCTATTTTCGTTTCTTTTGTGTTTTCTTTTTGCTGCTGGAGGTTCTCGGTGGTACCGGTGAGGCAACAGAGGAGGAGGCGCCGGCAGCGACAGCCTTCGTATAAGGCTCGCGCAGGGTGACCGGCCCTTCCGCGGTCCTTCTCAATCTCAGGTTAAGCATCTCGACGAAGACTGAGAAACCCATGGCGAAATAAATATATCCCTTCGGGATATGCTGGTGCAGGGCTTCGACGATCAACGTAAAACCGATCAATAGCAGGAAGCTCAGGGCCAGCATTTTGATCGTCGGATGAGCCTCCACAAAGTGGCTGAGCGGCCCGGAGGTGAATACCATGACGATCGCCGAGACGATCACCGCCGCGATCATGATCGCGATCTCGTCCACCATGCCAACCGCGGTGATCACAGAATCCAGGGAAAAGACGATATCAAGCAGCATGATCTGAACGATCACGCTCCAGAAGGCGCCACCGATTTTTGCAGAAGCCTGTCCCTCTTCCCCCTCCAGTTTTTGATGGATCTCATGCACGCTTTTCCAGAGTAGGAAGAGGCCGCCGACAAACAACACCAGATCGCGCCCGGAAACGTCGAAGCCGTAGACCGAAAATAGTGCGTCCGTCAGGCCGACGATCCATCTTAACGACAACAACAATAAAATGCGGGTGACCACAGCCAGCATAATGCCTGTCGTGCGTGCCCGCGCCTGCTGCTCCTGCGGCAGCTTTCCGGCCAGAATTGAGATGAAGATTACATTGTCCACACCCAGCACAAGCTCGAGCGCCACAAGGGTCAAAAACGCGATCCAGGTCTCGGGTTGTGTTATCCAATCCATGGTTCAGACTCCTATTCTCAAGAGAATTCGCCCCAGTATAACCGAACTCTGTTATTCGTTGACCATATCCGGTCATGCTTCTATGTGAGCGAAAATGTCAAGGGTTGAGGCGGTAGCAATGTTGTGAGGCCAACCCTGTGCGGGTCGTTTCTGGTTTGGTCAATTGTCTTGCGTCAAACGATCCAACCGTGAGCTACCACGTTCGGAACAATCGGCTTGCGGATCCATTCTGGCGGTTTTCAGAAGCGTCAGGACAAAGCGTCCTCGAGCAAGCTTCTATCCGTGTCGAGCTGTGTCGAACACCCAATAGTTTTCGCCAGGAAGCGAAGGAAACCTTTCAGAAGCGGCCCCATCTATAATTCGGTTACCACG
>JBLMZU010000406.1:0-6231 GCA_050258995.1 Bacteroidota bacterium | reverse complement strand
GTCCTGTAATAAATTGGGTATAGGTGGAAAGTTTCTGTCCGGTGGCAGAGCGAGCCAGCAGCTTGAGAAATACCGTCAATGACTCCCAATCCGGGATGACCTTGTCGATCCCAACGACAGCCACATGCAGGTCGGGCATGGTCGTGCACATGCGCCCGTTGCCTTCATTCGTAACCAGGACCAGTGTTCCGGTCTCGGCAATGAGGAAATTTCCACCCGAGATCCCCATATCCGCATTGAGAAATTTCTCGCGCAGGATTTCACGGGCAATGCGCGTCAATGCAACGGGATCGGATGGGGCGTCGATGTGCAGCTTCTCCCTGAACAGTGCGGCGATCTCCTCCTTCTTGAGATGCACAGCCGGGACAATAATGTGCGACGGTCCCGTGCCGGCCAGCTGGATGATGTACTCGCCCAGGTCCGTCTCGAGTGCCTCGATGCCAGCCTGCTCGAGTGCATGATTGAGTCCGATCTCCTCGGTCGCCATGGACTTGGATTTGACAACTGCTTTGACGTTATGCTCTTTCGCGATCTGGAGCACGATCTGGCGCGCCTCTTCGGCGGTCTGCGCCCAATGGACCTGCCCGCCTGCCGCCTTGACTTTTTCCTCCAGCCGTAAAAGGTACACATCCATGTTTTCGATGGTATGCAAACGGATATCCGATCCCATCTGGCGCAGCTGCTCCCATTGAGGCAGCTCTGACACCCGGTCCGCCCGCCCTTGAACGAACCGGTTTGTCGCCTGCTGAACTGCAGAAGGGATACTTGCAGGCACGTGCTCGGTATATTCTTCGAAACCGATATAGGTGGGAACTTCGTGGCTCATGCAGACCCCTCCCTGCAGGCAAGCAGATCGATCATATGCATCGCTCGAATCTTCGAGCCGGCCTTGTGAAGTCCACCGGCAACATTCATCAGGCATCCCGGCTCACACATGACGACAGTATCTGCACCAGTGGCGATGATATCCCTGACTTTGTGTTCCATCATCGAGCGGCTTACTTCAGGATAAGTCACCGTGAACGCGCCGCCAAAGCCGCAGCAGGTTTCCTCTTCCTTGAGGGGAACGAATTCCAGACCTTGTATGCCGCTCAAAAGAGTTTTTGCCTCGGTTTTGAGTCCCATCTCACGCAGGTAATGACAGGAGGCATGATAGGTAACCCGGTGAGGATAGATTGCCCCCACATCCGTGATCTTCAACACATGTACCAGGTACTCGGTGAATTCATAGATGCGTGAGGAAATATCGGCCGCGAGCGAATGCTCAGCGGTTCCGTCCTTGAACAGGGCAGGATAATGATGCTTGACCATGCTCACGCACGAGCCCGAAGGGCCAATGATCGGTGCATCGCTTTTTGCAAATGCGTTCATAAAATTCAGCGCGACGGCCCTGGTTCTATCCTCAAAGCCGTTGTTAAAAAGCGGCTGCCCGCAGCAGGTTTGCTCCGGGGGAAAGACCAGCTCCACGCCCAGGCGCTCCAGCAGGCGGGTCATATTCTGGAGCGTGGAAGTATAGAACTGGTCACCGAGACAGGTGATGAAAAGTTGAGCTTTTGACATTAACTCTCGCTTGTTTCCTCACCACGAAGGGTCCCCAAGTGAACACAAAGGAAATTCAATGAGAATCATTAACCTTCGTGAGAACTTATGCCCATTGTGGCTCATTCTTTGGCTTCTTATCGTAAAAAAGCTTCCTGCAGACCACCATCCACGCTGATGATCTGTCCGGTGGTCTTGCTGAACTTGCTGCTGCTCAAGAGGCAGGCCATCTCCGCCGGGTCAGCCAGTGTGATGGGAGACTTGGTGAGCGTCCGCTGCGCGTAAAAAGCAGCTAACTTTCCGCGCAGTGATTCTGTAGATTCGCTCTCATCAAATTCGATGTGGTATTTGACAAGCGAGCTGATCACGCGGTCGCGCGGAAACATGCTGCTTCCCTCGACCACCGTGGCAGGCGCCAATCCATTGACGCGCACCAGAGGAGAAAGCGCAATGGCCAGCTCGCGCACCAGATGGTTGGCAGCGGACTTGCTGGTATCGTAGGCAAAGGAGCCCTGCTTGGCCACCGCGGCATTGGCGCTCGTGGTGATGACGAGGCTGCCCTTTAATCCCTGCGCCTCCCATATTTTTTTGGCTTCATCCGCCACCAGATAGGGACCGGTGACGTTAATGGCATATGTCAAAGCCCATTTGTCGTCGGGAATATAACCCTCTATATCCGGAGGCACAAAGATTCCGGCGGTGATGATAATGTTATCGATGCCGCCGTAAGCCAGGATCACGTTCTCCAACATACTGCGGATACTTTCCCGGCTGGTAACATCCACGGCAAGACCAATGGCAGGGCCGCAGCCGGATAGGCCTGTCCCCGCGATTCCGACCCCCATGCCATAAATGTCAATCAGTTCCTGTGCCGTGGCCTGGGCAGCCTCCTTAGAAAGATCGGCACACACCACGTGAGCCCCCTCTTTGGCTATACGATGCGCTGCTGCCTTGCCGATGCCGCTCCCCGCCCCAATGACGATGATCACGTTGCGAGCAAATTCCTTTTCAGGAGGCAGGCGCCTAAGCTTGGCTTCCTCCAACAGCCAGTATTCGATGTCAAATGCCTCCTGGCGCGGTAGACCCTGGTACTCGCTGATGGCTTCGGAAGCACGCATCACTTCAATGGCCAGGGAATAGAACTCGGCGGTCACGCGACTCTCGCTTTTATTCCGGCCCCAGGCAATGAGTCCCAGGCCTGGGATCAGGATCACGGTCGGGTTCGGATCGCGCATGGCAGGCGAGTCCGGGCGCTTGCAGGCTTCATAATACGCCCTGTAATCGGCGCGGTAAGCATCCAACCCGTTTTGCAGTTTGTCAATCAGTACCTCGTAGGATTCCGTTTGCGGGTCCCAGTCCACATACAGCGGTTTGATCTTGGTGCGCAGGAAGTGGTCCGGGCAGGAGGTGCCGATCTCGGCCAGGCGCGGCGCATCCATGCTGTTCACAAACTGCAGCACGCTGTCGGTCACATGGACAGTGCCGATGAAACGGTTTAACTGAGAGACCATACCGCGAAGCCGGGGAAGTAATTGGAACAGTATCCCGGTACGCGCCTTTTCATCCAGACTCTTGTATTTCTGGCCTCCAAAGGTCTGTTCGCCCTTGTCTCTCGCCTCGATGTAACGGGCGGCTTTTTCAATGAGCGTAAGCGTCAGCTCATAACAAGCCTTATCATCATTGGCCCAGTTGATCAGGCCATGCTGTCCCATCACCAGACCCTTAAGATCCGGATCCTGCGCCAGCTTTTGTTTCATGACCAGACCTAGGTCAAACCCGGGCCGCTGCCAGGGAACCCAGCCCACTTCCTCGTCAAAGATCTCCTGGGTGAGACGTTCCTGGTCCCTACTGGCAGCAATTGCAATGACAGATACAGGATGCATATGATCCACATGCCGGAACGGGATCAAGCCATGCAGCGGCGTGTCGATCGAGCCTGCAGCGGGATTGAGGCCAAATGTGGTGTGGCGGTACAGATCCACCATTTGGTCTTCGATCCCGGTCTTCACACCTTTGACCTCTGCCTTGTTATAGATGTTTTCCAGGGACAGGAACTTATCCATATATAACGAAGCGAAGTTGGCGCGGGTGGAGGTCCGCAGATCACCCCCGGATCCTTTGACCCAGAGCACATCCACCTCCTCCCCGGTCAGGGGATCCGCCATCCTGACCTTGGAGGACGTGTTTCCGCCACCGGTGTTAGTGATGCGCTGGTCTGCACCGAGGATATTGCTGCGATAGCGCAATCGCTCCACCGGATCGAGCTGATCGGCTATCTTGTCATCCCATAAATAATTTACATGTTCAAACGTCTCAGGTTTCGCTGCCATAATTTTCCTATTAATAAGTACTACACCAAAAACCGGATGGAACGCAACTAAAATTTGCTGTAGGAGCCACTCATGCCACGATACTCGATAAATGGCTCATTGATAACTTTTGTTGCCAGCTCGATCTGGCAGGATTCCTCCAGCGTGGAGGACCAGTGGAAGGCCTCGTCCAGGGTCTGTCCGGTGGCGAAACTGCCGTGGCCGCGCAGCATGATGATCTTGTAGTTCTTGAGGGCCTGTGCCACCTTGTTCGCCATCTGGGGTGTACCGGAGGCAAATTCCTCCGTCACCACCGGGATCTTCTTGAGCAGGTAGGAGGCTTCGTTGTCGATCGGCACCAGCTCGTCACGGGACAGTGAAAAGGCAATCGCTGTACGCGGGTGGCAGTGAACGATCGCGAGGGCGGGTGTGTTCAAATAAACAGTACGATGGACCAAAAGCTCCGTGGAGGCCAGGGCCACACCGCTGTCGTTCTTATCCAGGCGGGTTTCGATCAGGTCGTGCGGCTTGAGCTGTCCCAGCATGGCGCCGCGGCGCTTGATGATGACGCGATCGCCCAATCGGATGGACAGGTTGCCTCCGTGCGAGGAGATCATATTGCTGGTAAACAGATCGCGGCCGATGTCGCGGAACATTTCGTAGATTCGTTGGTCAATCATTGCA
Source organism: Bacteroidota bacterium (assembly GCA_050258995.1). Lineage (GTDB taxonomy): Bacteria > Chloroflexota > Anaerolineae > Anaerolineales > Villigracilaceae > Defluviilinea. The sequence continues at coordinate 1,699 of JBLMZU010000406.1, read as the reverse complement.
AACTCCTTTTCCGCTTAATTCAAATTCGCCAGTCCAAGATCGGCCAGCTTTTTCGGTGTGGGAACCCCATTCTCGTCCCAGCCACGGGTACGGTAGTACTCCTTCAACATGGGCTCCAGGTGTGAGACCCAACCTTTCGAGGGGCCATCCACGGGAGCTTCCGTCAGCAGGCGTGGCGGCAGGGCATCATCCTTGATGCCAAACCCCTCGCGGTTATTGTATAGCCGCTCCAGGTTCCAGACCCGCTCCCCCACCTTGATCAATTCGGTGGTGGCATACTGGATGCCTGTCACCGTGCTGAGGACGCGGGCAAAGTATTCGTCCGCCACGCCCATGTTGGTGAACTTGCAGATCACAAGGGAGTCGATCGCTGCGTTGGAATTCTGGTTCAGGATAACAAAACTGGACTTCCCCTGCACCTGGAAGCGGTCGATCAATTTTGGCAGCCCGAGCACCTCCAGACCGATCATGTTGCCGCGCATGTGACAGCCGCCCCGGTTGGACGTGGCGTAGAGCAAACCCTGTCCCTGCAGGCCGCGTGGATCATAAGCCGGCATCTCCATCCCCTTGGCGCTCATCGACAGCTCGGGATGGCCGTACTTCGTCGCCAGGCGCAAGCTCCCATCGGCCAGCTCCGCGCCGATGTCCTTTCGATACGCCATGGCTTCGACGGTAGGCGACAGCAGATCGGCACGCCCAAAGCACAGGTCTGAATTCATGTAGCCTTTTTCGCTCAGCTCCATCGCACAGGCAATCGTTGAGCCGGCCGAGATCGTGTCCAGGCCAAGATCGTTACACAGGGAGTTGACCTCGATGATCGCGGCTAGGTCGTCCACGCCGCACTGTGCGCCGAAGGCCCAAGTGGTTTCGAACTCCGGTCCTTCGCCTTCGACCTTTTCTGTTTTGCTGATGCGCGTACAGCCAATCGGACAGGCCCAGCAGGAGGCGTTCTTCACCAGGTATTTCTCGGTGAGCTCCTCGCCTGAAATGGCATCCGCGCCTTCGAACTGGGTAAACTGGTGGTTGCGGGTGGAGAGGGCGCCGATGTTGTTCATGATGTTCATCAACACCACGGTGCCAAACTCGGGCAGCGCCTGGCTGGTGAGAGGACTGGCGGCCAGAAGCTTGCGGGTCTCGTAAAGCAGGAACTTGAAGCGCTCCTTGTCAGCGATCTCCGGCCGCTCTTTTCCCTCCACGACGATCGCCTTTAGGTTCTTGGATCCCATCACCGCGCCGGGGCCGCCGCGCGCCAGGGCCCGTTCCCGGTCATTCATAATGGAGGCGATGCGGCTCAGGTTCTCACCGGCAGGACCAATACAAAGCACGTTGCGCTTGTTGTTGTTCTGGCCGAGCTTTTCGGTGACAGCATAGACGCGCATTCCCCACAGGTCGCCGGCCTCGTGGAAGGTGATCGCGCCCTCCTTGATCTCGATCCAGACCGGCTTCTCCGCCCTGCCGCGCACGATCATGACATCGTACCCGGTCTTTTTGAACTGCATGCCCCAAAAGCCGCCCGAATTCGCATCCAGCACAGTGCCTGTGAGCGGACTCTTGGTGGTCACCGAAAAGCGATTGCTCGTCTGGTACCCGGTCCCCGTGAGAGGGCCGTTGGTGAAGATCAACACATTTTCAGGGGAAAGGGGATCCACTTCAGGACCCACCAGGTCCCACAACAGGCGCGCACCCAGACCACGTCCAC
>JBLMZU010000405.1:0-8614 GCA_050258995.1 Bacteroidota bacterium | reverse complement strand
GGCATGGAATATTTCACAACCTTTGGTGGGAATCCGGTCTCATGCGCAGTGGGTCTGGCCGTGCTAGACGTGCTCCAGGAGGAAGGTTTACAGGCTCACGCAGCCAATGTCGGCGAACTTTTGTTAAAAGGGTTGAAGTCGTTCGTTGGAAAATACAGGATGGTGGCGGATGCCAGAGGCGCCGGGCTCTTTCTTGGCGTGGAATTGGTCCGCGATCCCTTCACGCTCGAGCCCGCCGCGGCGGAAGCATCATTTATCGCCAATCGGATGCGCGAGCACGGTATCCTGCTGGGAACGGATGGGCCCCTCCATAACGTGGTTAAGATCCGCCCGCCGATGCCGTTCAATGCGTCCGACGCTGAGTACCTGCTGGCGACGTTCGAAAAAATATTGAAGGAAGACTTTTCATAGGAGCATGTTCGGTGCAAGCCACACGTCCTTATGATCTTCGGCAAACTGCCTGAATGAGATCGGCTTTTTCCCCGTCAGTCGCTCGACTTCCTCTGTGACTTTATCGGCCATGCCATGCCGGGTTGACGTATACAAAGCCGTCACGACCAGGGCGTAGGGGATCGATGCACCTCTTCGAACGGTTTCAAGAAAGAACCGCACGGATCCCGGGTTTCGATATTCGATTTTCCGCCCGAGCACCTCACTGAGGATTTCTGCTGCCTGCCAGTAATCCAATGCCTCAGCGCCGGTGATGTCGTAGTTTCTGCCTGCATGCCCTTCTTCTGTCAGGATACGGGCTGCGACGGAGCCGATATCCCGCGCATCGATAAAGCTGGTTTTGGCATCCCCCACCGGAACAAAGATCTCACTGCGTTCCTTGATCTCCAGACGATGCGTGGTGCTCAGATTTTGCATGAAGAAACTGCAGCGCAAAAATGTGGTCTCGAAAATATTTTCTTTCAGAGAACTCTCCACCTTGGAGTGGGGGATGAAGGTCATGTTTTCGATGCCGATCACCGATAAAAATACCACCTGCTTCACCCCGGCGCGCTTTGCTGCACGGATGGCGGGAAGCATATCGCGCTTGATGTTTGCGATCTGAGGGGGACGCATGAGGAACATCCTTTCCACACCTGCAAATGTTCCAGCAAATGTCGCCGGATCCAGAAAATCAAAGCAAACCGGCTCGACGGAACTTCCCCAAACCGCTTCGAGTCTTGAAATATGTCTATCCGCCGCCCGGACCTTTTGTCCTGCAGCAAGCAATGCGTTGACAACCTCTCTGCCAACATTTCCTAGTGCGCCTGTGACAAGTATGGGGGCATCCATATATCAATCTCTGCAGCGAAATTATAAAGGCAATGTCACCGATACAAAGCAGCGAGCCTGGAACTGATCAGCTCCAGGCTCGTTCTGTCCAAAGAACAATCTACTTCCTGGTTTTCTTCATTCCAAAAAACGTAGTCGCGATCCCGGTGAGGAAAGATGCGAAAATTAAGCCTAGGAAGAACCGGGCTGTCTGACGGTTTTCCCTCTCTATTCGTGGATTCATCTCATAGATAGGACCCGAAGTTATAGGAATAATCTGTCGATTCGTATTTGTTCCGGGCGTAGCGGCTCTTGACGATGAAGTTGAGGCATTCGAAGCGGCAGCGATTCCCGGCGTAGTCGCCGGCGTTTTCGAAGGGGGTGTCTCCTCCGGCCGTTTGATCTTCTGAACTGCCTGCCCTTCCGGGACAATCCTGGAGCCAAGCGTGTTGGCATATACCTGGGTAAATTCTGCTCCAAAAAAGAGGATCTGTGCCGAGTAATACACCCACAGAAGCAGGAGCACGAGTGAGCCTGCGGCCCCAAAAGTCGTCCCGACCGCACTGCTGCCCAGATAGATGCCGATCAACGTCTTGCCGATCGAAAACAGGATGGCAGTCACAAACGCCCCCACCCAGACATCCCGCCAGGCAATCTCGGCATCCGGCAGCACTTTGAAGATCAAGGCAAAGAATAGGGTAACGATGCCGATCGAGATGACCAGGTTGATGACCTGCAGGATCACCTCGTGGAAAGGCAGGATGGCTCCCACCCAATTTCCAAGAGCCGTAATTCCTGTGCTAACCACCAGGGAAACCAGCAACATAAACCCGATGCCGAGGACCATCGTGAAGGACAAGAACCGATTGACAATGACTTCCTTGATGGAATTCCACATGCCGGTGATCTGTTTTTGAGGCACATCCCAAATGGCATTCAGCGAATTTTGCAATTCATTGAAGACGCCCAGGGCGCCGAAGATCAATGTGATGATCCCAACAATGGTTGCAAACACGCCTTGAGCAGGCTTGCTGGCACTATCCAGGAGACCTGCAATAAAAGTTCTCCCCTGTGAACCAATCAGCCCCTGGATTTGAGTGAGAATTTGCTCCTGCACTGCCTGCCGCTGCCAGAGCAATCCCGCCACCGCAATTGCAATGATCAGCATGGGCGCCAGGGAAAATACGGTGTAGTAGGTCAGTGCCGCGGCCAGCCGGGAACCATTATCTGCTTTCCATCCCTGATACGTAAGCTTGATAAGCTTGGGGAGGTTTTTTATCAGCTTTAGCATGCCAAACCTTCAGATCGATAAGGATTAAATAGAAATCCACCCCCCATGAAACCAATATCTGGGAGGTGGAAATCTACACACTTACTTACTATGTGGTGCGTCCTATAGTTATGCCCGCCGGAATAGACCGACAAGGAAGAGCAGGACAACCGCACCCAACACAGCAACGATCAGACTGGTCAGGTTGAAACCGGTGACACCCGGGGCGCCAAAAGCGTTCATCAGGAAGCCGCCGATCAAGGCACCGACGATCCCAACGATAATGTTGGCGAGAGCGCCCATCTGGGCGTTGGTACCCATGATCATGCTGGCAATCCATCCAGCCAGTGCACCGAAGATGATCCATAAGATGATATTCATTTTTACTACCTCCAATTGATATAGTAGGTTCTGATTGGTCTACATACGAGACAGATGTGTATCTGCTTAAAATAGGTTACGATTTTGATGAGAAGCTGTTACGAGCTCAAAATCCGCTTATTTTTACAGAGAGAACTGCAGGCATTCGAAACCTGTGTTCCTTCACACCTTTCCAAGGGTTAAAACGAAAGCCTCCGCTTCTGTGACGGAGGCATAGATTAGAAAAATAAGGAGAATGCTATCTGCGAATCGTTGCATCCCTTTGGGGGCCGACACCGATCCATTTGACCGGGACCCCTGCCGCCTCTTCGATCATCCGGACGTACGCCTGGGCATTGCGCGGCAGATCTTCAAACGATCTGGCCCTGCCAATTTCCTCCTGCCAGCCTGGCACCGACTTATAAACGATCTCCACTCTTTCCAGATCGTAGGAATCCACGTCTGCATAACGGACGGGCTGCCCATTCCATCGATAGCCTGTGCCAACCTGGATCTCATCCAGGCCGCTTAATACATCCAGCTTGGTCAGGCAGAGCTCCGTCACACCGCTGATTTGAACTGCAGTTCTGACGATTTCCAGGTCCAGCCAGCCCACTCTGCGGGTGCGGCCGGTTGTCGCCGCGGTTTCGCCAAACTTCCTGTACACTTCAGTTTCCGTATCATGGATTTCAGTGGGCAGCGGACCGGCTCCGACGCGCGTCGTATATGCCTTTGTCACCGCGACAATGCTTGTAATCTCGCGCGGCGGAATGCCCAGCCCGGCCGACGCGGCGGACGGAATGGTCGTCGAAGCGGTCACGAAGGGATACGTGCCCCAGTCGGTGTCCAGGAATGTTCCCATGGCCTGTTCGAGCAAAAAGTACTTGTTTTGTTGCAGGCCATCCTGGACGAGGGAGAATAATTCCCGGATATATGGCTTGAGACGCAGATAATATTCCTGGTAGGTATCCCGCACTTCCTCAAACTTAAGCGCTTCCCCACCCAGGGCCAGGATGATCTTGTTCTTGAGCTCCAATTGCACCTGCAAACGGGACTCAAACATCCCGCTCCCAAAATCGGTCCAGCGAATGCCGTTATAGCTGACCTTGTCCGCGAAGACCGGCCCAATGCCGCGGCGCGTTGTCCCGGTTGCGCCGGCGCCCTTGGCCTCTTCATACAGGCCGTCCAGGATTTTGTGATAGGGCATGATCAGGTGCGAGCGAGGCGAGATCCACAACCTGCCATCCACGCCCACACCGGCCTTGTTCAGCATCTCGATCTCGTCGAGGAGGACGGCCGGATCGATCACCACGCCGCCCCCGATCAACCCCACTGTGTTGCGTGAGAATATGCCTGAGGGGACCAGATGAATTTTGAACGTCCCGTATTCATTAATGACTGTGTGGCCCGCATTATTTCCTCCGTTGAAGCGCGCCACATAGTCTGCGCGTTCGGAAAGGAAATCCACAACCTTGCCCTTGCCCTCGTCCCCCCACTGTGAGCCGATTACTGCTGTGACTGTCATCCTGTCTCCTTTTTTGGGAAACAGCCTGGAATTCAGGCCGTTGAATCGTTTATTCGGTACCCGCAAGCATTATAATTCGGGCGGTTCATTCCAAGAGGAGTCCTATGAAAATTTTGCCAGAGACAGCATTGACCTACGACGATGTTTTGCTTGTTCCACAATACTCGGATGTGGACTCGCGGCGTCTCCTCTCCACCAGGAGCTGGTTGACAAAAAAAATTCCCCTGCAGATGCCGATCGTCTCGGCAAACATGGATGTGGTGACCGAGAGCGAGATGGCCATCACCATGGCGCGCGAGGGTGGGATCGGCATGATCCACCGCTTTATGACCATTGCAGAACAGGCACGCCAGATCCAGCGGGTAAAGAAAGCGGAATCCTTTATCGTCGACAAGCCGATCACTCTGAGCGAGGACCACACGATCGGTGATATCAAGCGTATTGTGGATGAAACCGGCACGGGCGGCATTTTGGTCCTGGACAGGAATGAGAAGCTGATCGGGATAGTATCCACACGCGATATCCTGTTCGAGAATGATGACACCAGGCCGGTCACCACGATCATGTCCACCGACGTGTACACGGCACCGCCCGGCACATCGCTCAAGGAGGCGGAGCGGTTGCTCCACAAGTACCGCGTGGAGAAGCTGCCGCTTGTGAGCGGGGATGGAAAAGTCACCGGTCTCGTCACCTTGAAGGACATCATGAAGATCACCAAGTATCCGAGGGCGACCAAGGATGCAAAAGGGCGTTTGTCCGTTGGCGCCGCGGTGGGTGTGCGGGACAAGGAAATGCGGCGCGTGGAAGCCGTGCTCGAGGCGGGCGCCGATTGTATTGTGGTGGATATCGCCCACGGCGATTCCCATCTGGAAGTTGAAATGATCGAGAACATCCGCAGGTATTTCCCGGATACGCAGATCATCGGTGGCAATGTCGCGACGGCGGATGGGACGAAGCGCCTGATCGACGCCGGCGTGGATGCGGTCAAAGTGGGCGTCGGACCCGGATCGATCTGCATCACCAGGATCGTTGCCGGTTCGGGCGTCCCGCAGCTGACGGCTGTCATCGAATGTGCTGCAGCTGCAAAAGATTCTGGCATCCCGATCATCGCCGACGGCGGCATCCGTCAGCCCGGAGACGTGGCCAAGGCGCTGGCCGCAGGCGCACAAACAGTCATGATCGGCAGCATGCTGGCCGGGACGGACGAAAGCCCGGGGATGATCATGACCCGCAAGGGCCATCGCTATAAAGCATCGCGCGGCATGGCCTCCCTGGAGGCGAACATCGATCGCAACAAGCGCGAAGGCAATGACCTGACCCAGGAGGAGATCGAGGAGTACGTTGCCGAAGGTGTGGAGGCAGCCGTTCCCTACCGCGGCAAAGCGCGCGAAGTGCTGACCCAGTTGATCGGCGGGCTGCAGTCGGGCATGAGCTACAGCGGTGCGCACAATGTGGAAGAGTTCCAGCAGAAGGCAATTTTTGTGCGGATGACCGGTGCAGGGCTGCGCGAATCCGGCCCGCATGATGTGGAAGTACTGGGATAAAAATGCGAAGCGCATGGAGGGCTTTCCCTTCGTGCACCTCACCTGCACTTGCACCTGCGTGCAAGTGCCGTGACACTTCATGGTTGATAAGGAGAGAACATGACAATTGAAACAACAAAATGGGTAGAGAAGGATTTCAAACAGTTACATCCCACCTACCATCCGAAATCGCATGCCAATCCATTGGTGGTCGAGCGCGGCGAAGGTGTGTGGTTGTACACCACCGACGGCCAAAAGATACTGGACGGTATGGCCGGTTTGTGGAATGTCAATGTGGGTTATGGGCGCGAGGAGATCGCAAAGGCTGCCTATGACCAGATGAAAGAGCTGGCTTTTACCTCTGCGTTTTCGGGGATGACCAACCTCCCTTCCATCCAGTTGGCAGAGAAGCTTGCCGGGTTCGCCTACGAAGGTCTGAACAGCACCATGTTCACGTCCGGAGGCTCTGAGTCGAACGACTCGGCCTTCAAGACTGCCCGTTATTACTGGAAGCGCAAAGGCAAGCCGGGCAAATATAAGGTCATTGCCCGCAAAGGTGCCTATCACGGAGTTACCCTTGCCGCGACGTTTGCCACCGGTCTGGAAAAATATCACACCATGTTCGGCCCGGCCATCGAAGGGTTCGTGCACATCCCGGCACCCAATCCCTACCGTTATGAAGGTGAACGGAAGGCTGGTGAAACGGTCGGACAGGCAGCCGCTCGCGCCCTGGAGGAAGCTATCGTGCGCGAAGGCTCCGATACCGTCGCCGCCTTCATTGCCGAGCCCGTCATGGGCGTGGGCGGCGTTATCGTCCCGCCGGATGATTACTTCCCGCTTGTACGGGCGATCTGCGATAAATACGAGGTCCTGTTCATTGCCGACGAAGTCATCACAGGCTTTGGCCGGACTGGTGAATGGTTTGGCCTCCGGCATTGGAATGTGAAACCGGATATTCTTTCCTTCGCCAAGGCCATTACCAGCGGGTACGCACAGTTGGGCGGCATCCAGATCTCGGATGAGATCCGCGCCACAATGGAATCGGCGGCAGATACCGAAGCCTATATGCACGGCTTTACCTACTCCGGTCACGCCATGGCCTGCGCGGTGGGATTGAAGAACCTGGAGATCATGGAACGTGAGGATTATCCCAAACGCGCCCGCGAGCTGGGCAAACGCCTCCAGGATGGGCTGAAGACGCTCGAGGAGTTCCCCTTTGTCGGCAATGTTCGCGGCCTGGGCCTGATCTGCGGTGTGGAGATCGTCTCGGATAGGGAGGCGAAAACCGGCGATCCGGCACTGACCACAAGAATCTTCAAAGCTGCCCAGGAACGCGGCCTGCGGACCCGTCCGCTTGGCAACACGCTTGCCTTCGCCCCTCCAATTTGCATCAACGAAGAGGAAGTGGACGAGATCGTGAAGCGGCTGGGCGCCGCCATGGACGCGGTCTCATAAACCTGTTTCTGACGTTACCGGCCCCTCCCCGCCTGTCGGGGAGGGGCGATAAAGAAGTAGAAAGAGATTGGATGGGATAAAACCGTCCCAAAAGGCGACCGATGCGGCACGGCACAAAATTCTGGAAGCATTGGAAGTAGTAGTGCTGAGGATTAAAACTGAAGATATTTGAAAAGAACTACCCATGGCACTTAATATGATCCGTCTTTCAATTCGAACAAATAGGCAAAATGCTTGCGTTTCCTTCACCGGCGATGATCGGGGGAATTGATGTCCGTATACCTGCACGACATTCCGCTCCCTGAAGCCCAGGCACGGTTGAAACAGGCTCTCCAGGAGTCCGGCCTCTGGCGCGTCCTGGGAGTGGAAACCATAGCGCTTGATGAAAATGCGCTGGGGCGGGTTACTGCCGGGCCGATCTGGGCAAGGATCTCATCGCCTCATTATCACGCTTCGGCCATGGACGGTTTCGCCGTCCGCGCGGTGGCGACCCATGGAGCGCTGCCCTCCAGGCCGGTCACGCTTCGAACCGGTCCTGAGGCTGAATACGTCGATACCGGCGACCCCCTGCCCGATTGGGCGAACGCGGTCATCCCGATCGAGAATGTTGAATCGGTGGATGAAGATGGCCGGGTTACAGTGGAGATTCGGAACCCGGCCTCCATTCGTATCCGGGCTTCTGTGACGCCCTGGAGTCATGTGCGTCCGCTGGGCGAGGATATCGTCGCCACGCAGCTGGTGCTGCCGGCCGGTCACCTTCTCAAACCGGCCGACCTGGGCGCCATTGCAGCGGCGGGACACCAGGAGATCCGCGTGGCACGCAAGCCGAAAGTGGCGATCCTGCCGACCGGAACCGAGCTGGTCCCAATTGGCAGCCAGCTTAAGGCAGGCGATATCCTGGAATACAACTCTCTCGTCATGGCGGCCCAGATCAAGTCCATGGGTGGGGAGCCGACCCGCTACCCGATCACAAAGGATGATTTTGATCTGATCTGCCAGCAGGTGCTGGAAGCCTCCCGGACCCATGATCTGGTTTTGTTGAATGCAGGCTCCTCGGCCGGCGCCGAGGATTTTTCAGCCAGAACGGTAGGAACGTTGGGAAGCCTCCTTGTCCACGGGGTTGCAGTACGCCCTGGCCATCCTGTGATCCTTGGGCTGATCCACCGCCTATCTACAAACGCAGATCAAGAAGCCCGTTCCCTGGTATATGACACCTCGCAC
>JBLMZU010000404.1:0-4503 GCA_050258995.1 Bacteroidota bacterium | reverse complement strand
ACCACCACACCGCCCACCCAGCCGGCAGGCAGCGAGCCGCTGTCGCAGGTGGCAGACGGCACCCAGTAGCCCTTCGAAGCCAGCGGCTTGATCGTGTCCGCCTTCGTGCACTGCAGGACGCCTTCACTGTCATAGTACTTGATCGTGATGCTGGCCTGGTTGCTGGCATTCACGTTCTGGATGTAGAACGCCGAGTTGTACGAGCCGCCATAGGCGCCCTTGAACAGCATCGGGATGTAGCTCGTCAGGCTCCCGCCGGTGAAGCCGTCATAGGTCATGATCTCGCTGCCCACATGCGGACGGCCGACTGCCACGATCGGCTGGTTGGAGGTCACCACCGCACCGCCTACAAAGCCATCGTTCAGCGAGCCGCTGTTGCAGGTCTCGGTCGGCAGCCAGTAGCCCTTGGAGGACAGCGCCGGGATCGTGTCGTTCTTCGTGCACTGCAGGATCCCCTCGCTGTCGTAGTACTTGATCGTAACAGTCGCCAGGCTGGAGGCATGCACGTTCTGGACATACAGGGCAGAGTTGTAGGTGCCGTAGGCCTTCTTGAAGAGCATCGGCACATAAGCGGACAGGCTGCCCTGGGCAAAGCCGTCATACGAGGCGACTTCTGCCCCGATATGCGGGCGGCCAACAGATACTATGTTCTTGTTCGAAGTTACCGTGACACCGCCCACCCAGTCGGCGGGAAGGGGCATGATGATGTTACTCATCGTATAGGTCTCATCGTTCGTAGGCTCGCCCGCCGGAAGAGGATTCCCACCCAAATCCTGGACATCCTGCGCACCGCTCAGGTTCAATCCTACAATGCCGTTGTAGTCAGGCAGGTCGCCGCCCGAGACCGTGAGATCATAGGTGCTGGTCGTGACCGGGGCAACGTCGGTTAAAACATTCCCGGTCAATCCTTGCACGGTGAAGTCGGCGGCATTTACATTCTTTACAGCTTCGTTGAAGGTCACACGCCAGACCAGGATATCCGCACTTGTGGTCGCATTTGTGGGGTTCTGGCGCGTAAAGGAGCTCAGAACAGGAACCACGCCGTCGATGACGATCGCCTTGTTGGCGCCCAGGGAGCCCGCCTTCCCTGGAGCCGGCAGGGTAAGGACGGCATTGTCGTTCGATTGATCCTTGATGGTGGCGCCACTGCCAAGGAAAAGAGCCGTGGAGGAGACATAATCCAGGTCCGGCGAAGAGTCGCCTGCCTGTACGGTATACAGGAAGGTCAGCGTATCCGTTCCGCTGCCGCTGGTGTAGTTGGAAATGCGGTTCACCGAGCCTGTCTCCAGGGTCAGCTGCGGTGTACCGGTGACGATCACATTTTCGCTGAACGTCACCGTGATGGGAATCGCTGTCCCAATGCCGTATGCCCTGTTTTGCACGCCGGAGGTGACATTGGTTATGGTCGCCTCCCTCATCAGGGAGATTTCCCAAACCCTGCCATCATTCTCGGTGGAGCTTGTGGCGTTGTCAACGCCCCGATCGGCGATATACACATTCTTGATGGATGAATTTTGGCTGGAAGGGCCGTACGCCACAGCAGACCGGGGCGTGGTACCCAGGTAGGAAAGGTTGTATGCATTCACCAGCGTTCCGCTGGTCGTGACCTCCCCCAGATAGGTATCGGTGGTTGCCGTGCTAACAATAAAAAGCGTGCCCCGGTCCGGATTGTACACGACGCCCTCCAGGTCACGGAAACCCATTGAGTAGGTGTCAAAATGGGTCATCGAGCCATCGTCTCCACCGCCGATGACTCCATTGGCCCCGAGACCGAACATGTAAACCTCTGCATCGGTTCCACCGGCGATGAAAAGTGTGTTATTGCCATATGACACGTCCTCCGAGTCGCCGAGGCCAAAGCTTGCGGTGCTGGCGGAAGTGACCGTGTCATCCGAGGTGCAGTACTTTCCATCGGGGCCCGGATTCACCTCGAAGATCCTATGAAGATCGTCGTCTGAAAAGAAGATGTGGTTGTTATTGGGATTGACGCTGACGCCTGTAGGCTCATTTGAAAATGCAGGAGATGTTGTGCATGTGCTGACCAGGGACCCGGACAAAGTGGATTCGTAAACGTTCTTACCAGCCCAGTAGGCCGGGATTTCATCCACTTCGCTGTCACTCATCAGCAGGGTGTTATGAGCGGGCCAGTAGGCCACCCCGGCCGTATCCGGGCTGGAGGGACTCCACGCCGTTTTGGAGGTGTTGATCGTGTTCACCAGCATGGTTGGAAGCAGGTTGGATGGCGCGGCAGTCGCTGCATTCAGCGCCAATTCGATAATGCGGCCGGACGTGGACTCTGTTCCCGCGGCCGATGTCAGTGCATCGGCGGTCGCGACGGTTGTACCGCTATCCAGGATAAAAAGGTCCATCCTAGCCGGGTCATCGGTCGCGTCCACGCTGGGAGCGAACACCATGGACCGCAGATCGACAAGCTGTAACGAGCTCAAATCATAGGTGGAGATGGTATTGCCGGACTGGCTTATTTCATATAACTGGTGGCCAGCCGGGTCTGAAAGAAAAAGGTTCCCGTTATTTGGATTCAAGGCAATGCCATTCAGGTCTGTATATCCGAATGCATTCAGGTCGATCCGTTGAATCCTTCCTTCACGGCTCGCGGTATTCGCGTTGAACCCCGAGGCTCCTCCGGGCGTGACAACGACAATCTGGTTTCCCGCCTCGTTCAGAATGAATAATCGACCGTTGCGGGGATCGAATGCCATCCCCCGTGCGGCGCGCAGACGGGCTGCCTGGAAATCGAAGCTTTGATCGGCTCCCATAGATGGACGCGGCAGACCGTTTTCATCCACGCTGAATTCCCGGATCCGGGTGTCCCCGCTGTCCAGAACGAACAAGCTTTCCATGCCCTCGTTGAAGGCCAGGTTTCCGGCATCATCAACGGGGATATTCAGACCGCCCGCATCCAGTCCATGTTCGTTCATCGTGATGCCGGTCACACTGTTATCTCGATCCCAGGCAAGGAAGGCGTTTGCCGCCGGTGAAAAGACCATTCCCTGAGGATCTCCCAATCCATATTTCTGTGTATGGATCGAGCGCACCTCATACCAGGAACCATTGTTCTGCTGGGCCAGAGCGGTATAACCTGCTGCAGGAAAGACAGACGAAAAAACGATCATTACAAGCACAAAAAATTTGAACAGAAAAATCCGCCCTTTGCGAAGTGGATAAAATCCATCCACGCCTGCTCTTGTTTCAAGCATGTCAGCCTCCAATCTTTGTTGGTTTTAGAAATGTGTGCGAGCTGAGGTGCAGGTTCAGAAGATACCGCCGGCACGGTTCTCCAACCGAACCAGGACACTCCATCTTCACACGAAGACACTGGGTGTTTCAGGGAATTATTTTCTCCAGAAAATATTCATTCCCCCGGCAGTTTCATTCCTGCCGATCCTACTTTATCAGATTTTGAACGGCGCACCCATTGTCATCTGTCATGAAAAGGTTACACCTTCGGGAGCGCCACAGCAGCCAATCGGGAGAGACCAATGCCTGGAAGATTCCTACCCATGACTGGAATCATCCCCATTGGGATACACTTTTATGAAGTGGGCACTCGACCGTGGTGGTCGCCTCCTCCGCTTTTGCTCCTGTCGATCCGACCGACGAAATCGCCAGACATACAAGCATGAGGATGCTGAATATACGGACTGCAGTGCTGTTCATCGTGTTTATCCTTTATGTATGATCCAGAGAGCATCTGAAACAAGACGGCTGACACGTACTTCCTGATCATTCCCACCTCTAAAATAACAGCCTGAACATTATTAAGCCAATAAAAGGATTTCCATGGAATTGACTCTTACAATATGATATTCATCATTTGAAGGTTACAGTTCTATTACGTGGCAGTATCCCCAGCTTGATACCATTGGGGGATGCTGCATGGCAGACTGCTGTTCCCGGCTATGGACTGCAGGTCACGCTTGGTAGCCAGTAGCCCGGGGTGGCCAGGGCGGAGATCATGTCCGTGCGGGTGCAGGTCAAATTGCCGCTGGTATCATAGAACTTGATCATCACAGTTGCCGGGCTGTTCTCGGTGTTCTGGATGTAGAAGGCGGAGTCATATGTACCTCCGAACGCATCTTTGAACAGCATCGGCAGGTAGGAGTTGGGACTGCCCGCCGTGAAGCCGTTGTAGGTCGTTACCTGCGCACCGATGTGCGGTCGTCCCACACCCACCACCGGCTGGTCCGATGTCACCACCACACCACCGACCCATCCTGCATTCAATGAGCCCATGTTGCATGTCTCTGTCGGTACCCAGTAGCCCTTGGAGGCAAGAGGCGAGATGGCATCTGTCTTGGTGCAGCTCAGTGTCCCATCGCTGCTGTAGTACTCGATCGTGATGCCGGCCGGGGTGGTGGCACTCGTGTTCTGCAGGTAGAAGGCGGCATTGTATGTGCCGCCATAGGCACCCTTGAACAGCATCGGGATGTACGAGCTCGAGCCACCGCCCGTGAAGCCGTTGTAGGTCGTCACCTGCGTCCC
>JBLMZU010000403.1:0-3018 GCA_050258995.1 Bacteroidota bacterium | reverse complement strand
ACCGTAGCGGTTCTCCTGGTTGGGGGCTTTCTCCAGCCCGCGCGGGACCACAATTAACTGTCCGCCAGGGGCGAGGGCAAAGTTGTGTGGCCGGGCGTTGGCGGCGCACAGATAGGCGACCATCCAGCGGCCGAGCAGCTCCCAGGGGCCCTGCAGGATCAGGACAAAGGCCGGATAGGAAGGCAGGCGATACAACATGAGCTCTTCCTGCTCTCCGATCATTTCCCGCGCACAGGTGAGAAGTGGGAAAGCCATCATCCTGCGATCCACTTCTCCGCTCGGCGGCAGGACGGTATCGTGCAGCTGGGCATGGAAGTGCTCCGGGACCGAGGCGCCACTGCCTCGCAGGTTGATGCACGCGACCGCATCCCCAGCCCGATCGACAAATTCCCCCAGCGTGCGGATGTCCTCAGCAAAGATGGAAGCGCGGTGCTCCGCCGGGTAACAGATGCCGTGATTGGACTTGATCGGCCAGCCTGCCGGCAGCCACTCCATCCCGTCCACGACGGCAGTGGATGTCCTGTTAGAGAGACTGGCCGAGCATAACGAGCAATTCGCACGCGTTTGCGCTTTATAGACTCGAAACGGCCGCGCCTCCCTTTCTCTGCAGAACAGCACCGGGAACGTCAGGCCCGCCTCCCAGGAAAAAAACTTTACCTGCGGAGCGACACCAGAAGTTGGCGCGACTCCAAGAGCATCCTGAATCAGACTCTGATACGACATGCCTTAATCCCTCTCCCTCACTGTCGGGGGGCACGATCCAGCAGGTCACGGACCCAGTGCTGGTAGCCCGCCTTGCCCCAGCTGGATAAGGAGGACCCCGAGCAGGTTTTGCAGCAGTTCAGGCAGGGACCGGCCAGTGCCTTCTTCCGCAAATCCGTAAACAGCTCTCCCTGCCAGATGCCCGCAATGTTCGAGCCCTCCGGGTTCAAGTCGCCAACGATCTCCTCGTCACCCCAATCGTTGAAACAGGCATTGACCAGTCCTGTGGGGCTGACGGAGAAACGCTCCCACAACTGTACGCACGGGACATAACCGTTCGACCCGCGCTCCTGCAGATAAGGGTCGGCGATGCGCCCGGCGTAGGTATGGAAGGGGCGCACAATCACCCTGTCGCACATGGGTTCCCAGAAGGCTTCGAACACAGGCCGGTGAGGGCGGAAATCAGGATGGTCCACCGCCGAGACAACGATCCGCGTCGGGCTGCCAGGTCGTGCGTTGCGTGCCGCGAACAGATCCCGCACAGAATTCACGATGCGATCGAAATTGGGATTGCGCCGCCACAGTGTGTAATGTTCCGCGTCGGCGGCATCGGCGCTCACCTCCAGCATGTCGATCGGCGCATCCAGCAGCTCAGGGATGTGGCGCCGCAGATAAATGGCATTGGTAAAGCTGGTGACGGTCCCGACCCCGCGCTGCTTGGCCAGGGCAATCATGCGGAAGTAATCGGGATGCGCCATCGGCTCGCCGCGCGAGTGGATGCGCAGGATGCTCCAGGGAGACTTCGCCATCTCGTCCACAATCTTTTCGAACAGGGACAGATCGAAATAGTGCACCGGCAGCTCGGCCGCGATCTCCGGCGGCAGTTCTCCCATGTTCTTCCTGCCAACCGGGCAGTAGGCGCAGTTCGATGGACAGACACCCGAGACCAGTGCGATCTGCACGACAGGAGGAAATTTTGCATAGCGCTCCTCCTGAAAACCGTATCCCTGATTGTCATTCATATGGCGAACTCCGTCTCCGAGGACCAGGCAATACCCAGGGATTGAAAAGCTTTAATATAGCGGGCATGCCAGCCGCGCACTTCGTCCGGTCCGAATGTTTCGGTGCGCATGACAAAGCCGGCGGAGCAGTCGACTCCCACCTGCACGTATTTGGAAGTATCCGGGTCGATCCAGGTGATGCCATAGCGCTGCGGGTGAATGAAAAGATCGGTACCGGGATATGGGATGCAGGGATAAACGACCGCCTCGTCCAGCCCCAGGTCCGCCAGGCACTCGAGGCTTTCGTCCACGGTCCGTTCGCTTTCCCCCGGAAAGCCGCAGATGAAAAATCCGCGCACTCTGATGCCCGCCTCCCGGGCTGCGCGGACACCGGCACGGATCTGGCTGGCCCGCGTCCCCTTGCCCATACGAATCAGCATGGGGTCGGATAACGATTCGATCCCGACGCCAATGTGACGGCAGCCGGCCTGAACCAGGGACTGGCAGGTCTCAGCATCCAGGGACTGCGCCCGCCCAAAGATCCTGAACTCGATCCTCAGCGGCTCGAGGTACTCACAGATCTGCAGGGTCCTCTCCCGGTCGGCAAGGAAGTTATCGTCGTTGAAGCGGAACGATTTCCAGCCATTCCCGCAATGCCAGGTCACTTCTGCGAAAACACTCTGGGCGCTACGCATGCGCCATTTGCCGCGCTCGCTGACACGGCTGTTGCAGAAACGGCAGCGATACTCGCAGCCCCGGCTCGAATCCAGGGAGATCACCGGCTGGCCGTTGAGTCGCCGGGTATAACCCTCCGTGACCCCAAATTTGTAAAAATCTGGGAAGGGAAGAGCATCCAGATCCTGAATGGGCGCGGCGCAAAGGATTTTATGATCGCCCTTACCCTGGCCTTGTTCGATCCACTGCAGAAGGTCCACAAATACATGTTCGCCTTCTCCGCAGACGACGGTATCGAAATCACGGGCTACATCATCCGGTAATGCGCTGGCGTGAGCGCCTCCGGCTATAAAGACGGCCTGGGGATATTGGCGGCGAAGCTCTTTGACAAGCGCCACGGTATTCTGATAGGTGACTGTATAGGTGGAGAATCCAAATACATCCGCTTCCGGGAGCAGGCTGCACATATTGCCGACCTTCAGGCGGCTGCCGGAAAGATCATGAAGACTCACATCATAATCAGTAGATCACGAAAATACGAATTGAGCATGGCGAAAAATGACATCTGCCAAATCGAATAGGTTTTCTACAGCATGAGCGAGCATCCATACCAGGCGATGCAGAGTCAGCCAGGACTTGG
>JBLMZU010000402.1:0-6571 GCA_050258995.1 Bacteroidota bacterium | reverse complement strand
TGGGCGTGGGACTGGCCACGGCAAAAATCGGGACGATCTGGTCGGCGTTGGCGACAATGACCTGTTCGAACACGCGCTGGCCGGGGACGGGCGCAGGACGCGAAAGCCGGGAGAGGCGCGGCAGGATTTCGACGATCACGCCGCGGCCCTGTCCCGCCTCCACGAAGCGGACGCGGTCTCCGATCGCGACCGGATCTGCGTGCTCGACTGCCTGCACATCCTGAACCCGCGTCCGCATGGAAGTCGGGTCGGCTGTGGAGTAGATCAAATTTTTGTGGATGAGGGACGAGAGCGTGCATTCCAGCTCCCGTCCGTTGTTATGGACCGTGTAGTGTCCTAAAGTTTTTCGAAAGACGACGCCTGTGTCGTCGTTTGGAACTGTATTCATTGTCAGGGATTCCTGTAAGTGTGCCTGGGGCACGGATCGTATAAATAAGGCTTTTCGATAAACACCCGTTCTGCGGATCGCGGGCGGAGGAGATTCCGTTTTTGTAAATGACTTGGGCTACTTGTGCCGACATGTAATTTGTTCCTTTCTAATGATCGTGCTGAGCGGAGCTGGGCTTAACTTTGTTCCGCTCGTGTAGGTTAAACAAAAACAGCCACAGAATATTTTCCGTGGCTGTAGACAATCAACCGGTGAGCGTCTGAGGAAAGAAGATGCAAGCGATACCAACACCGCACTGCGTTCCGTGCTATGCAGGCGAAAAGACGCGGCCGTTCTGCCTTAAATAAAAACGCCACGGACATGGGTACGTCCGTGGCAGTTTCAAAGTCGAATCAAAAAATCTGGCTTAACTGCAATGCAGAGACGCGCCCACAGGGTTATCGCAAACAACGACCGGTGCTGATTTGAACATAAAGCGCGTCTCCTTTCTTAAAGATGAATGACTGCCAGGAGTTTACCAATGACACGAAACGCTGTCAAGCAAAATCCAGCCTTCCGCATATTAAGCAATGGCGTTTCGTCAGGATTGCAGACTCAGCAACCGGTCGAAGAAGGAACGGTACTGTTTCAGGGCCAGTCGAAGATCCTCGGTGGATGCATTGCCGCCGCCGTTCCAGTTTTTTTCAAGGGTGCCCCGCCGGTCCGCGAAGCTGCTGGTGATCCCCTGGATGACATCCGCCACCAGGTCATCCGCCTCCTTGACAGATGCTTTCGGGTCGTCCACAAACCTGCTCTGGATCGCCAGCCAGCGGGTGCGGAAATTCTCGGCCGTATTGTCCGCGAATAAAGGGGCCAGCTCGTCCTGGTTCGGGTTTTCAGGATTCATCGTGGCCTCATGCTCCGCCACGGTTTCTTTCACCATCCGGCCGCCCTCTGCCGGCTGGTCTGACGTGTCGACCACTTCCACAGTTCTTTCTGTGTTCTTTTTCTCATCCATTAGATTTTCTCCTTCTGATTCACTTCCTCGTCTGAAGTCTGCTTGATAAGATTTTCGAAGAGTGCGCGTGCATGCAGCATGGCTTGGCGCATATCTTCGGTGGTGACCTTGTCCTTTTCCTTGATGGCGATCATGTGCATGCCTCGATAATCCGTGACAAGTTCCGGATAGTCCACGGAGATATCGGCCACCCGCTGTTCGAAATCCTCCACCGGGTAGCCCTTTTCCTTCATCACCTCCCGGATGATCCGGTCTGCCTTTTGCAGGGACGCCAGGGGCTCATCGACAAATTCCCTCTGGATTTTCTGCCACTCGAGGGAATAGCGGTTCACTTCCTCTGCTGTAAGCGGACGGATGTTCAGGGCGTTTACATGGGCGATCCGCTCCTCCAGTTCCTTCTCCGCCTGGCGCTTGTTTCCTATTTCATCGATCGTCTTGTCATATTCAGGGCCAAACCGTTCCTGTAGACGTTTTGAGCGTCGCTGACGGGCCATTGCCGTACCGATAAGGACAACAATGATCAGGAGAACAACGGCCCCAATAATAACCAGTGTAGGATTTGTTGCGTTCATTTCACTCCTTCCCGAGCAGAGCACAATGGAGTGCCAGTGCTCTTGATCAAAATCACCGCAGGCCTGCGGTGCACAATCATTTATTTCTGCATTTGTATAACGATATGGAGGTAGGCATATTATGGGTGGATAAATGCAACCCGCTTTTCGATGGAATGTTTCCCCCGGCCGATGTGAATGGATGGAAAGGAGGGGTGATTATCTGAGAGCCAGATAAAAATTCTCGATCTGGCAGAGGTGTCGGAACCCCAGCTTTTTGTAGATGTTGTACCCCATCTCGGAGGATTGAAGCACGCCGATGCGATATCCCATTTCGCGCGCCTCCTGCAGGGGACGGAGCGTGAGCGCGGCACCGATCCCTCGTCCGCGCGCCTCTGGCAGCGTGGCAACGCTATAGATCCCGGCTGCTCCGCCTCCCAGGAAGAGACAGGAGGTGGCAACCGGCCTCGCATTCAAATAGCCAATATAGTTCCGGATGGGCAGGTGCAGCCCGAGTCTGGATGTCAGATCGTAAATTGATGGTTCCCATTCCGCCGGCAGACCATACCCGGCTGTGAAGACCCGCGCCCAGCTCCGCAATGCCTCTTCCCCGGTCACCACCCTGATTTCCAGCCCGTCTGCCGGGCGCGCAGGCTCGTCCAGTGTCTGAAGATCCAGCGCCATGCCCGGTGTATCCTCAGAAAAGCCAAAACCATTCCTTAAGAGGACCGTTTTCCATTCCGCACAACCCAGGCTTGGTTCCATCCACCAGGAGAACGTGCCCACCTTTTGCGCCCGGAAGTACTGGATGGTTTCCTTGATAAAGGTCTCATCCTGTTCCCTGGGCGCGTGGGCGCTCAGCACGCCGTTGAACCATGCCTGGCGGATCGGCGTATGCCAGCGGGTGAATCTCTCGCTTTCAAAATACCCATTGGGAAAACTGCGGGCCAAATGATGAAAGAACGCGCTCAGGTTGGCGCGGATCGCGGTGACCAGGGCCGGGTCCGAGACGTCTGTTTGAATCGTATCCATATTATTTCCATCCTGTTTCCACCTGCCGTGAGTTTTCGATGATTTCAGATATGATATATCTGAATTGACTCAAATACAATAGTCAAAAGGATAGATTGGGAATCTGTCCGTTGGAGGTGTGACATTTATTCCTGTAATCCTTTAAAATGGAACAGACCATGAAAAAGAGATACCTGTACGCATTATTATTCGGCATGCCGGGATTGTTTCTGGCAGGTATGATCTCTGTTTTTGTCTTTGCGGCTTTGACGGGAATCCTGTGGCTGTATGTTCTTGGGGATAATCCATGGCCCTCCTATGTCGAACCGATCCTTGCCGCCCTCTTCCTCCTCACCGTTTTGGCATTCTGGATTGCTTCCATTTTGATCGGGTATATCGTTGGGAGAAAACTCGAAAAGAATCCTCAATTAAACAAAATGCACATCTGGCTCTCTGCAGGGTTGACGTTGCTGTTTGTCCTGCTGATTGTTTTCCACCAGTGGAGTGTGGGAAATCCATCGCCCAGGTCGGACTCAGCCTTGTGCAGTAATTTCTGTACCCAGCACGGATACTCGGGAAGCGGCATGCCGCCCGAAATCTCGGGCGACAGGACCTGCAGTTGTTACGATGAGTCCGGAAATGCGATCATGCGTATCCCGTTGGATCATTTGAATCCGGATTTTGGGAAATAAAAGGATAGTTCCGGGCGGATCGAGTTATTGATCCCCCAATCTTACAGAAGGCCTCTCATGACGAGGCCTTCATCTCCTCATAACGGACATGCATGTCCATGCAGTAAATGTCTACCTCCCCCAGATGCTCATAGGTCTCACAGCGCCTGAAGTAATTTTCCCTGCTGCACTGCATGTGTGCGAGGGCTTGGTCGGTGAACACGGCATACCCTTTCCAGCCCGTGGATTCGGAGACACCGTTTTTCAAGAGACGGTGGATCAGGTTGACATCCGTCCCCAGAAGATCGCGGATTCCCGCCACCTGCTGCAGAACGAAGTCGCCGTGGTGCAGGATAAACTTCAGATCCAGCGAGGGAAGCGACCGGCATGCCAGGCAGGGACACGTAGCCTGGCTAAATAAGCTCATGGTCTTTTCTCGAAAGGACAGGTAGGTTTGGTCGATCAGCTCCAGGAGAAGCTTGCAGTCCTCCAGCTTGCTTTCCTCGACATAGGCGAAGACCGCATCTCCTTCGAGTTTGGCGATGGTCAGCAGGTCGTCCATTTTTTCCACGATGGTCTCCAGCAGATAGGAGAGGGCCAGACCGGCGTGCTCGATCTCGGTCCTGGCGACAAAGGAGGTGTAACCGGAAATATCGGCGAGAACCAGATAGCCTGTCTGTGTTTTACGTTCCATGATTTATTCCTCTAAAGTTTTTCGCGTTGAACGTGATTGTACCGCCCTATTGCCTTTTTTTAGGGCATCCACGAACAGGGGGATCGTCTCCTGTGGCAGTCGTAGGCAGGCAACCTGATCCTTCCGGCCGGCATCCTGCAAAAGTTAGCGATTCTATTGCCCCGCTGCCAGGCTTGCTTTTTCGCAACGGATGTGCCATGCACGAGCAACAAAATTTGATTGACAGCCTTTACATTAATATGCTACACTAGAGTTGTCTGACAAATTCAGTCTAGTCGTTTCGCGTTACGATCCATGGCCATCCGACTACAGAACTCTCAAAAATCATGACAACCCTTCTCATCACACATGCACATATTCTAACGATGGATGACCACCAGCGGGAGATTCCCGACGGTGGTCTTTTTATTCGCGACGGCTTCATCGAACAAGTGGGAGCCACTGCCAGCCTGCCTCACGAGGCCGACGAAGTGCTGGATCTGAGCGGTCACATCGTCCTGCCCGGGCTGGTCAATACGCACCACCATTTCTATCAGACCCTGACCCGCGCCGTCCCGGCCGCCCAGGATGCCAATCTGTTCAACTGGCTGACCACGCTTTACCCGATCTGGGCCCGCCTGAACCCCGAGGATATCTTCACCTCGGCCCAGACGGCCCTGGGGGAACTGGCCCTCTCGGGATGCACCACCGCCTCCGATCACCTCTATCTTTTCCCCAACGGCTCAAAACTGGACGATGAAATTGCCGCGGCCCAGGAAATTGGGCTCCGCATCCAGGCGTCGCGCGGCTCGATGTCCCTCGGCCAGTCGCAGGGCGGCCTTCCCCCCGATTCTGTTGTAGACAGTGAAGACTCCATTCTCAAAGACTCCCAGCGGCTGATCCAGAAATATCATGATCCCAAACCCGGCGCGTTCGTGCAGATCGTGCTGGCTCCCTGCTCGCCCTTCAGCGTGACCAGCGACCTGATGAAGGAATCGGCAAAACTGGCGCGTGAATACGGTGTCCACCTGCACACCCATCTCGCCGAGACGGAAGACGAGGAACAATTCTGCCTGCAGCGCTTCGGCCATCGTCCGGTCGGGTATATGCAGGAAGTCGATTGGGTGGGTGGGGACGTCTGGTTCGCACACGCCGTCTGGGTCAACCAGGAGGAGATCGGCGTCTTTGCGAAGCACAACTGCGGCGTGGCTCACTGTCCTACATCGAATATGAGACTCGCCTCCGGTATCGCCCCGGTCAAGGAATATCGGGCAGCCGGAGTCAACGTCGGCCTGGGCGTGGACGGCTCCGCCTCCAACGATGGGTCACATCTGCTTGCCGAAGTCCGCAATGCCATGCTTGTGTCCCGTGTCAAGGAAGGACTCACGGGCTATTCCCTCTCTAACGATCCCAACCGCAAACTGATGACCGCCCGCGAGGCGCTATACCTGGGCACCCGCGGCGGTGCGGCCGTCCTGGGACGTACAGATATTGGCAGCCTGGAAAGCGGTAAGTGCGCCGACTTCTTTGCCATCGACCTGAACCGCATCGGCTTCACCGGCATGCACGATCCGGTTGCCGCACTGGTCTTTGGCCAGTCCGTCAACGCGGATTACACCGTTGTCGGCGGCAGGTTCGTTGTAAGGGAAGGCAGGCTCTGCACCGTGGATGAAGGCAGGTTGATCGAAAAACATAACAAGGCAGCCCGGAGACTGTTGGCAGGTTAAAACATTCGAACGTTCCAACTTTCAACCTTAAACCGAACCAGGCATGTTCAACCTTCTTGCTGCATTCTTCCTTGGCTGGCCCGCAATCCTTGTGACGGTTGTCCTGGTGTTGCTCGGATTGTTCAGGCGCGATTATCGTTTTGTGGTGATCGCCGCGATCGTGGCGGTTCCATTCTCGTGGTCCTTAAGCGGATTACCGCTGGTTACTTTTCCAGCCTGCCTCTCGAGTTTTATGCCCTTATTGTTGTTCACGACTGGTTTTTTAATCTTTCGTAAGCGTGAAATGCTGGCATGGATCCTGGCAATCATATATTTTCTTATGATCCTCCTGCTCCTGTTTACACTGTTTAGCACTGGCGCGCCGGCATAACATGGGCCAGACGACCTTTTATGGGCGTGGCTCCTGCCGGCGCCTGCATTCCTTGCAAGTTTGTGGGTTCCTGGCGCAGCATTGATTTATCCGCTTCGAGGATAGGATTGTATACTACAGAGCGGCCATGCGTGATTTACTGGTTCAAACGGTCTTTGGCTGGCCGGTTGTCGTTACCTTCAT
>JBLMZU010000401.1:0-5422 GCA_050258995.1 Bacteroidota bacterium | reverse complement strand
GGAAATTGGGGAAGATCAAGCCCTATTCACACCGCCAGAAAAAGCTCAACAGATGTAAATTTGAGATCGTGTCTCTCAGACAGCAATGACAGCACAGGCCGTATGGGCCTGTGCTTTTTTTTCAGCGGAAGCCTGCTAACTTTCAACGATTTGTTAGCTTTTTTTAGGGAATTGTCCATTTCTTCTCTCGCCAGGATATTCATGACCTCATCAGCATAACGACCTCGGCGTAAAAGCTCGCCCATATTACGCATTGGATGATTGATGTGCTTGAAAAATGATTCATACCCGGCTTACCTTTGGGCGTGTGCGTGAACCGGTTGCAAGGGCATTCGCCGTAACAGGCGAACAGTACTTCACAATCTTTGCTATACTGTTGAATCTGCAATTGATAGAAGATATGCTCTATAAAGTTGAACAAAAGATAAGACAAGGTGATTGGCACGCAGTTCGGTTGGATAAGATTGAATCAGAGCTAATCGAAAAATCAGGTGATTATGCTCTCTGTAAAGAGGGAGAAATCCACCTGGTTGAAGTTTCAAATATTGATAGGCGTGTGATCTGAACAAGCGCCCAACAAGGGTTCTCAGAACGTCACCTGATAAGTGTGAAAAATGCATCATTTTCCTCAAAAACCGCATTTTTTGAGCTGCCACTGTGAAGACAGGAAGACATTCTGTGGTAGAAAATGATCGCCCGCAATCATTACGAGGTGCACCGGACGGCTGGGCACTCACCTGCACTGCAGCGAACGCAGTGCGGCGCACACTTGCCCCGGGATGCACACCTGTCCTGACGGGCGGCGCCAGGGAGTGCCGGGGCGTGTCGTGTGTGCGTTTTTGGGAGTTGGTTCTGAACGATAGCACGCCGCTTAGCGGAAGTCCGTTTCGTGAGTTGGTTTTCCCCCAGCCGTACCCCGAAGGGGCAGGCCGCAGGCTGTTGGACGGTATCGGTGATTGAGTTAAACTAGGACTTGATGCAGCACCGCATTCTCCCCCTCCCTCGTTTTACGCAAAGGCTCGTCTTGCGACCGCCGTCGCCAGAGAACGCAGCCGTGATCCAGGCAGCCGTTGAAGAATCCTTTTCAGAGTTACATGTGTGGATGGATTGGGCAGTTACCCTTCAATCATTCGAGACGACGAAGACTGTCCTGGAGCGGGCCCAAACCAGGTATGAAGCGATGGAAGACTTTGCCGTTCATGCATTTCTCAGAGACACGGAAACGTTTGTCCTCAGTGCCGGGATCCATCCGCTCAACTGGGATGTTCCGAAGTTTGAGATTGGGTACTGGTGTCGAACATCCATGCAAGGCAAAGGCTATGTCACGGAAGTAGTCCGGGAGCTCACCACCGCAGCGTTCCGTGACTTAACGGCCAACCGAGTCGAAATCAGATGTGATTCGCGCAATTACCGCAGTCGCAGAGTAGCAGAGCGTGCAGGGTTTCGCCTGGAGGCGGAAATCCGTTGGGATGATCGGGCCAATGATGGTAGTCTCCGCGATACACTCGTCTACGTGCTACTCGCGGAGGATCTTCCTGCTAACCCCTCGGGCTCAAATACAGCCTAACAAAACGGGCAACGCACTCGCGGGTACGCGCTGTGTTTCCCAACATCTTTCGGCTTTGAGCTTTTTCTGCCCTCAAGCGTTATCTCATCTCTCCCGCCAGCCGGAAACACCAGCCGTTGGGCAGTTTCTTGCATCACATCAATCCTGCCGAAGGAATCATGCAAGATATTCTGGCGAGCCCATTTAAAAATATAATGGAGGCCGTAAAATGACAAAGGATCATTCTTCTCAAAACGACAGCTCAGTCAAAAACTATATTGCTGCCCTTGATGATGAGCAGACCGTAAAAGGTTGCCAGGTTCTTGTTGAAATAATGCGGCGTATAAGCGGGCACGAGCCAAGGATGTGGAATGTGGGCACGATCGGATTTGATACCTATTAAGGGGCTTTTTCGCTCGAAACATGGTTCCGTTTCGTGGGTTGGTTCTCGTGGCAACCCGCCGCTAAAACTAGCCGTTGGGCGGTTTAGGGCATGGGAATCGGGATCAAAAAGTAAAAGGTCAGGGTTACTATGACATCCTATAATCGGTCTAAATCATTGCAACCTGAAATGAATGAGTGGGCGGAAACCAGTCCCTGGTTGGGGGTTTGTTCATTATTGCCCTATCTCCTTCTCGGTATCTTGTCTTATATAGAAAAGTACCCAGGTCAGCATTTCTTTTTCCAGGCAGAAAATGTTCTGGATGTTCTGTGCGTATCGTGGGGCATCATTTTTGGGTCGTTGGCTTTGATTGCAGGCATGGTAGCGATTAAACAAATATACAGGAATAAAAATACTGAAAAAGGATTTCCCTCAGCAGTTCTTGGTATGGTACTTGGTCTATTCGCTATCGTTTCTAATCTAGCAACCGTATTCATCATATTTGCCCGTGACTGATGTGTAGAGTGTCATTCTGCACATCTGGTTCTCTCCAGCCGTACACCGCCACAAGCTTGCGATGCATTGAGCGGTGAATGCCACAGCACACAAATAAGTTGTGATCCTTTGTTTTTGGTCCATCTTCGAAAGGAGGATGACTATGGAAACAATGAAGAAAATTCAGTGGAAGCCTGAAGATTCTCGGATTGCCACCCTTGTCAGTCTCTTGCCCCTCTGGCTATTGTCACTCATCATCCTGGCAATCGTTTTGCCCCAACCTCCAATTCCAGAGGGGTTGGCAGTTTTTGCCGTCCTACTTGTCATTGCCATCAGCATCGCTCTACTGTGGAAAGGCTGGCTGGAGATCGACCTTTTCCTATACAGCCTCTTCCCCTTTATACTCTTTTTCTTCTTCGGTGAAATCTACTTCACCTATCGGTTTCCCTTCATCGCACTATGTGTACTCCTCCTGAGCGCTGGAATTTTCGCGGCTCAGTACGCCAACAAAGCAGGTGACTCGCTAACCACACGCTGGCTGATCTTGTTCTTTGTTGCGGTCCTGACGTGGGTCATTGCATCTCATGCTGCCCAGAACTATTGGCACATGCTCGGTGATTTAGGCTATGGAGCACCACCGTTGGAATGCATGCCAAATACCACGGATTGTCCCTTGATTGGCAAAGAGATTTCCTGGTGGGTTCTCTTCTTCCGTCCATAGAACTTGATCAATTATGAAACCGCCCCACAAAGCCCCGCCGTGCGGGATACCCTATGGGCACCCCGTTAAATCAGGCGGAGCCGGTCGGACGATTGGGCACTGTGTGTGCGTATTTTTTGAAGCTATTTCTGAACTTTGAGAGTTCCCGTTGCCAGTCCATTTTCTTCCCAGCTGTACCCCGCAGAAAGCATGCCGGGCGGGCCGCACACCGCTGGGCGGCTAATGGTTGAAATCAAGTGAGGGAAGTGCTATAGTATAGATGTCAAGAGCGGGGGAATGATCAAAGAGGATCCCAGGATTTACAGGTCAATTGGAAGATTAATAATTCAGCGTAAGGTTCAGTGCCAGCCGCCGGCAACACATTGTTGAGCGGTTGATACAAAGCATGGTAGCCGGGAAAGAAAAGAAGATCTGGGTGTAGGCTCATGGCGGGTGTATCCAACGAAAATCAAAGGAGAGGTATACGATGACTACTTTAACCAGCAAAACTAAGCGTCCATCTTCCATAACCCTCTTAAGTGTCTTTGAGATATAAGGGGGATTCTTACTGTTTTACTTTATCTTTTCGCCAGGGATTCAAAATTTCGTTCAAGAGCATGGTATTGGCGGGACGATTTTCTACGGGTTCAGTGGCCTGGTACTCTTCGTCAGTGGAATTGGCTTCTGGCTCATGAGGAAATGGGCCGTTTATACCCTGATCGGCCTGGCGCTCATTACGCAAGTGTATCTGCTTGCTGTGGGCCGTTGGAATCTATTTTCACTATTGATACCAGCTGCCCTGATTTTTGTTGGATATAAGCATCTATCGAAAATGAATTGAGTTTTTCATTGTGAAGAGTTTTATCTCTGTACCACAGAGGCAATGAAATCGGTCAATAAAATGGTTTTGTGGTCGTTTCTAGACGGCTGTGGAAATACCGCCCAAAACAGCGTGCATCCCAGCAAACTACGTGATCTGCCAGGCAAATCAGGCGGAGCCAGCCGTACCCCGAAGGGGCACACCCCGATAGAAGAAATCTGGTCTGGAAGCATCCAGTGTAAGACCCAGTCTGGAGGCTTTGATTGCGCAGACTTGCCCAATACATAGCCATATATTATGCGTGAATAGGGTTGGAATAATTTATTGTTAATATATTTGAGGAATGGCCGGACGATCAGGAACAGGTCAAGGAAGGAGAAATATATGTCATCGAAATTGCCTCGCAAGCCAGGCAGTATCTCTAGACGGGATTTCCTGAAAGGAGTTGTGGTTGGTACTTCTGGACTGCTCGGTGCCTGCACACCACAATTAATGGAAGCCCCGACCTCGTCTCCTATTACAGAGACGCCACTACCGGTAGAGCCGGTGGTTAGCCTCGTCAAAATCAAAGACGGCAACATTGGAGCGGCCGTCGAAGAGGCGATCCAACTCCTGGGCGGGATTGAGACGATCGCCTCAGGGAAACAACGTATCATGCTCAAACCGAATCTCGTATCCAACAACCCATACATCACGACGAAACCGGAGGTGATCCGTTCGCTCGCCGCCCTGATGAAGAAGGCCGGTAAAACAGTATCGATTGGCGAAGGCTCGGCCGCCGTAGTTGGCATCAATGTGATCGCCGGGAACACCTACCGCCTGCAGGACCCAGACAGGCTGGACGATATGCAGCAGGCTGTGTTTGACAGCCTCGGTTATACCGAGCTGGCTCGCTCGCTGGATGTGCCACTGATCAATCTCCATACGGGGGCGATGGTTGAAGTAGATGTGCCAGGCGGCTTAACCTACCAGCGATTGACCATCCATCGCTCGCTGACCGAAATCGATCTGCTTTGTTCGGTGCCAATGATGAAAACACATGCCCTGGCCTCGGTAACACTTGGCATGAAAAACCTGATCGGTCTTTATCCAGGGAGTGTCTATCGGACCGTCCGTGCTGCTGTACACGATCATGCCGCCGACAGCGGCTCGCCGGGGGTTGCCTTTGAGATACTGGACATGGTAAGAGCCAATAAGTTGGGGTTGGTTGTCATTGACGGCTCAACTGCCATGGAGGGGAACGGCCCCAGTGATGGGGAGCTAATTCCGATGGACATTATTATCGCTGGTACGAATCCCCTGGCAACTGACATGGTCGCGGCCAATGTGATGGGATTTGAACCAGACGAAATTCCAACGTTCGTCTGGGCACATAAAACCGGTATGCAGCCGCAAAGTCTGGATGAGATCGAGATCCGAGGCGAAAAAGTATCCAGCGTCCGGCGGAATTTTGCAAGACCGCAGATGACTTCCTGGAAC
>JBLMZU010000400.1:0-6010 GCA_050258995.1 Bacteroidota bacterium | reverse complement strand
ACAATCACGCGATCGGCGGCAAGCGCGGTGGAAAGCCGGTGGGCCACGGTCAGGATGGAGCGCCCGTGCTGGGTAGATTCTTGTTCCAGCGCCTGGCGGAAAGAAGCTTCACTTGCGCTATCTATGGCAGAGGTTGCTTCGTCAAAGAGCAGGACGCTCGGATTCCAAACCAGTGCCCGTGCCAGGGAGAGCAGCTGGCGCTGCCCGGAGGAAAGCTGCACACTACCCGCGCCGCTGTCTATGGGCGTGTCATATCCCTGAGGCAGGGAACGGATGAAAGTATCTGCCCCGGCCGTGATTGCAGCATTCACGATGTCCCCGGTAGAGACATGGGAATCCCCCAGGGTAAGATTGTCGCGCACGGAGCCGCTGAATAACTGGACAGCTTGAGGTACCACGCCAATAATTTGACGGCGTTCTTCTTCAGGGATCTGGCGCGGGTCCAGGCCTGCCACGCGGACCTCCCCATGCCAGGGCGCATATAAACCTCCCAGCAGATGCACAATACTGCTCTTGCCGGCCCCGGTGCGCCCAACCAGCGCCACATGTTCGCCTGTTTGAACATGAAACGATACATCCTGCAGGATCGGACGGTCCGGGAAGTATCCAAAGGTCAAATGGCTCACAACAATGCCTTCACTCCTCCCAGGGATGGATGGCTCAAGGATTTCCTTTGTTTCCCTGGGCAGATCCAGGACCTGGAAAATCCGTTCCGCGCCAGACAGGGCGCTTTGCACGGTTTGCCACTCCTCGCCCAGGGCCGTAATGGGATCAAAGAAGTTTTTAAACAACAGTACAAAAGCTGTCAGTGTGCCAACGCTGATCGAAAGGCCTGACAGCGTGCCCTTTGCGCCGCTCCACAAGAGCAGGGCGATCGCGGCAGCCATTAACATCTGCATGATGGGCGAGTACAACGCTGAGTACTTGGCAGCTTCGTTATAGGCATCCAGCCGCTGCTTTAAGACCTGGCGAAACCGCCTCGTAAAGGCTGCGGACCGGTCGAAGGCCCGGATCACCTCCAGTCCACCGAATGTTTCCTGCAGGTGGGTATTCATCATGCCAACAGCCTGGCGGTTGCGCCGCTCAGCATTCCGGATCCGCTTGCGGAACGCATTGGTCACGAGGAGCAGAGGTGGGACAACCAGTGCGGAGATCAGTGCGAGCATCGGACTCAGGACGATCATTGCAATGGAGACCGTGATCAAGCCCACCAAATCTTCCACGAGACCAGCCACACCAGAGGAAAAAAGAGTATCCAGTGTTTCGACATCGGCAGTGCAGCGGCTGATCGTATCGCCCAGCGGAGTCTGGTCATAATAACCGAGCGGCAGATACTGCAGGTGGCGATAGAGCCTTACACGCAGCTCTTTCAATGCTCCCTGTGCCGTTAAGGCGGTCAAATAGCTGGAGAGAAAACTCAGGCCTTGCACACCCGCCACGGCCAGCAGATAGGCGAATGCCAAAAGCCACAAGCCGTCCGGATTACCAACAGTGAGATGCTGGTCTACGACTTGCTTCATGATCAACGGGGGAATCAGTTCGAGACATGCACCCAGCAGAATCACTACACCAATTGAAAGTATTGCCAGCCAGCGGGGCGCCAGGATTTCCGAGAGGTGCCGGCGCATCGTGCTTTGCGAGGGAGACCTTGTCGCAGTTATGTTCACACTGCATCTCCATTCCTGTTGATTTTAGCCGCGCGCGCTTGGGCTTGGTAAATGCGGGCGTATAATCCACCTCTTGCTATCAGTGCTTCATGGGAGCCCGTTTCCACAATCTTTCCCTGATCAAGCACGAGGATATTGTCCGCAAGGGGGAAGGCAGCCAGGCGATGGGAGCTCAGAAGTACCGTCGCTTGGCGATGGATGGGTGCCGCAGGTCCGAAGTTCTGGCGAAGAGATGCGATTAGCTGCGCTTCCGTGTCCAGGTCCACTGCAGAGAAGGGGTCGTCCAGCAGGAGCAGGCCGGGAGAGATGGTAGAGGATGCCAGGCTGCGTGCCAGGGCGATGCGCTGCCGCTGTCCGCCGGAGACGCGCACGCCCAGCTCGCCGATCTGTGTCTCGATCCCCTTTGGGAGCGCCTGCAGGTCCGGTTCCAGTGCAGATACATGCGCGGCATATAAGATCCGTTCTGCTACGGCTGGCTCGCTCTCTCCAAAGGCGATATTCTCGGATATGCTGCCAGAAAACAGATACGGATCCTGAGGCAGGTAGCCAATCCGGGCTGCGCGTTCATCGGCTGGGATTTCAAGCAATACGCGTCCATCCAGGAGGATTTGTCCATCTTCGAGCGGATACGTACCCAGGATGGCACGCAGGAGCGCGCTCTTGCCGCATCCCACCGGACCGGTAACTGCAACAAATGAGCCAGCGGGAATTTCAAGTGAAATATTTTCCAGAGACGGTTGCGTGGCGTTGGGATAGCGAAAGACCACTGATCGCAACTGGACCGAAAGAGGACGTTCCTGCAATTGGGGAGGTTGGGGAGGCTGCTGATCCAATCCGATAACTCTTCCGGGTAGGAAGGACGCGTAACGCGGCTCTCCCTCCACACTCAAGGGAGGTGCCAGCAATGGAGTTAATCGGGAATAGGCTCCGCCGCCCGCCTGGATGGAGTTGAACATCTGTGGGATGCGATACGCGCGGTTCGTAAATCGCCGGAATAATTCCATATAGGCTACAAACGCGCCCACCGTCATCGCCCCTTGAATGACTTGTTGTCCGCCGATCCCGATCACCAGTACTACACCGGCGACCATGATGGTTGAGTACACCGGCTTTAGTCCTTCTCGTAAGCGGACAACCGCCACATTTGAGTCAGCCAAATACTGGGATTGGACGTCTACCTGATCAGTGGCAGATTCAGTGCGCCCAAACAGCTTGAGCACTCGAACTCCGGCTAGCTGCTCCTGCAAAGTGTTGGTGAGCGTGGCATTTGCTTCACGTGCCGTGATCGTCCGCGAGCGCACCCAGCGCCCCACGGCCTGCGCCAGGAGCATGGCAATGGGAGTAGGCAGCAGAGCCAACACCGATAGACGGGGAGCGTAGTAGAACATGGCCACGACCAATGAAAGGGAAAATAGCAAAGTATCCCAGGTCTCGATGATGAACTCCCGTATCCCAACGCTTAATACCTCCACATCCCCGACGATGCGGGACATCAGGTCGCCGATTGGCGTGCTGTGCAGGCGCGCCATGGACCAATCCAGCACACCCCGCAGGGTATCCGCTCGTATATTGGCTGCGATGCGGGCGTTGGCGGTCATCAGCCACCAGCGCTTTCCCAGGCGCGGGATCTGGGTGGCCAGCATGCCGCCGAAAAAGGCGAGCGCAGCCCAGGCAACATCTTGAAGGGATGCCTGTCCTTTATCGAACGCGAGCAATACATCGATTGCACGACCTAGCATGATCGCCGGCAACACGACCATGGTATTCATTAAGATGCCGCAAATCGATCCAAGCAGGAGTTCCCCCGCTACCTGGCGGAAATAGGGACGTAGCTCCCAAAGATAATGGCTGGTATGCACCGAACTTTTATTGTTGTAACTCATAAACTCGTATTTCCGCTTCGTGGGCGGCCTTGTGTGGCACGGCAATGAAGAGGCGATTCCATTCGGGCACCCAAAGCCCAGTCCGGGCGCCTGCTGCGGTTGGGATCCGCGTTACGCTCTGATAGTGGTTCGCATCCTGCTGGTGGAAAATATCAACAGATCCTTCGCCGCCAATGGCATAGATCAATTTGTGAGTAGCGTCATAAAAGACATCGTCCATATCTCCAGGACCGTCCAGGCTCGCGACAGACTGGCCGGTCTCTGTATCGAAGATCTCAAGCTTTGCTGGAATTCGGAAGCCGACAAATAAACGATGCTGGCTTTCATCCAACGCCATCGGGAAATTGGAGAGACCGCTCGTCATGAACCATTTAGAAACTACTTTTTGCTGCTGACGGTCCACGACGGTGATTTGATTGGCGTCGGGAATGTTGATGAATATTCTTGATCCGGCTGACTCTAGCTGGAACGATTCCGGGTGACCATCCAGCTTGACATCACTGGTGGCTTTTCCGCTTTCTGCATCGATGAAACTTAAGCTGCCATTTCCGTAACCAACTACAACAGATTTGTCGCTTTCAGCATAGCGGATATTATCGGCATCACCTGGGAGGTCAACGCGACTGAGCTCAGCAAAGGAACTTCCATCGAAGATCTGGAGCAGTCCATTCCCACCATTCGTGACAAATAGTTTGTTAAAGCCTGGTATGAATAGCGCGCTCTGAGGCTCACTCAAGTTGGAAATCGTATGAATTAAGGCTCCTGACTTCAGATCAAGCGCTTCAACAGTGTTATTGCCCACGGCCGCTACAAACAGCCTTTGGCCTTTGAGATCAACGGACAAATGGTCGATCCGACCTTCCACGCCTGGCAATGGAATGGTTTGAATCAATTTCATAGTTGTGCCTTCACTTGGTGGGATTGGCGTTTCGGATGTTTGATTTTGGATGTTGTTGCACGCGGCCAGGCAATATACAAGTATGCAGATGGCCAATACTCTCATACCAGATCTTTCATCATTGCCTGGAGTTTGGCAACAATGATGTCGTGGGCTTTTCCATAGTCTTCGCTGACGGCCGGCACATTCTCCCAGTATTCGATATTGGTTTTCTTTGAATCAACTTCCTGTAAATCACAGAAGGCAATCACGCGTTCAGCCGCTGAGACTTCCTCTGGGAGTAACTTTTGTGGAGTAAGTTGGTTGGGGATCAGTCCATCTTCAAGTAAACTAGCTACGGCATAACTGGCTAAAGCAATATCCGGGTATGCCGTAGCAAGGCCTTGAATCCGTGCACCTTGTTCCTGGGCGTATTTGTTCCAGTATGTCGCAGCGATAATGCTTTTGGCCGCACCGTGCTCACATACAAATACGATGATCCTGTTCTCAGACATTAAGATCCCTGTTCCTTGTGGTTGCTTTCGCCGGCCGATAATTCGGCATACAGAGCTTCGTAGACAAAAATCTCGCGCTCTAGCGCCTCATGGTCGTTTACACTGGTCCGGCGGATACCGCGGCGAATGGCATCCAGCCCGGGTGCAACGGGCTCTATATTTACTTCCTGAACCAAATCGGCTTCATCAATAATATTTGCGATCCGGAGCAGGACCGGATCCTTTAGGTTGTGTTCTTTGACAAGGCTATGGAATGTGCAGTGACCGCGATGATGGGAGAAGCGCACGCCAGGGATATCGAACGGCTCTGCGCCTTTCGGCAGGGGTTTTGTTGTTGGCGGGACGAAAAGAAATTCGGCTCTTGGATCGATCCAGCGGCGGATCAGCCAGATAGAGCCCATACGGTCTACACCGATCTGCTGCCACGTCACCCATTTCATACTTTTTCACCTCGGAACTCTAATAATTTGGCTTTCACCTGTTTTCCGAGTTCGGATCGAAAATAACCCTTCCCATAGATTTGTTGATAATCGCGTGAAAGCTTAGCAAGATCTGGATTTTTCTTGGCTAACTTTGCCAACAAATCTTTGTATTCCTGATTCAGTTGTTTGGTAAATTGATCAATTAATGTTGTCTCTGGAAGTCCCATTATGTGACTGGATCTCCAAAAGGTAACTTCTCCTCGCATCTCCTGTATTTCAGTTGCCAGCCACTGATACTGCTCAGATGTACGTGGTGTATCAGGCAAAACCCAAATCGCATCGTTTAGAAGAATGGCTCCTAACCGTTTTAGCTTCCGCCATACATAGCGGCGTTACTTGAATAGTGTGATGGCAGTTACTTCTCGATCCTCGAAGGCATTACAAATCTTTTGGATCAATGAGGACCCAATTATGCGATACGTAGGGTTCACTGCATAGATTTCGGTTAAAACAGCACGGGCGTCTCATACCTTTATCGAGTTTGTCGAGCGCAACTTCGATGTGCTTTTGTCTCGTCTCTGGCGTTTTGACAGCGCGTATCCAGCGAATCCAATCCCACCGGGCAAGCGGAGTAATCTCTTTCCAT
>JBLMZU010000399.1:0-19822 GCA_050258995.1 Bacteroidota bacterium | reverse complement strand
CTGCGCATCTTCATAGCGAAAACTTTTATTCTCGTTCAATAGCAGGTCCACATCCCTTTTCCAATAAAATCGGAGCAGGTCCTGCGATTGAACGAGAATAAAAGTTTTCGCTATGAAGATGCGCAGGCGGATTTTGGATACGATCCGCTGTCGTTTGAAGAGGGGATAAATCTGGAATTACAGAATCCGTAGCCTGGCGGAGCCTGACGATCGGCTTTGAAGCCTAAATCAAAAGCAAACCTATTTGCGCGACAGGCGGTACAATCATCCCCGTGCCCTACATGATTGCCTTTCTCCTCCTTGCCATCCTCTCCTACCTGGGCGTTTGGTTGATTCGCCGCTACACAGAGAAACGACAGATCCTCGACCGTCCCAATGAGCGCAGTTCCCACACCGTTCCCATCCCGATCGGAGGCGGATGGGCAATTGTCATCCTGGTCCTGATCACCGCGTTGGTCTCCCTGAAGCAGATCACTCTGCTCCATGGAATTGTTTACATGGTCTGTGCCACCATCCTGGCCTGGGTGGGCTGGCGCGACGATGTCCAATCCCTTTCGCCGGTTTTTCGCTTTGTCGTCCAGGGGTGTGTCGCCGCGGCTTCCATTTTCGCCATGGGATATTTCAAGATCGTGACCATCCCCATGCTGGGCAAAATGCCTCTTGGCTTCGTCGGCATCCTGATCACTTTCCTGTGGATCATCGGCATGACCAATGCCTACAATTTCATGGACGGCATCGACGGCATGGCCGGCGGTGTGGCCGTGGCCGGCGGTCTGGGCTGGATGATGCTGGCCTCGAATGCCAAAACCCCGTTCGCCTTCTGGGTGGCATTTGCCGTTGCCGCCAGCAGCCTGGGATTCCTCGGTCACAACTGGCCGCCCGCCAGGATCTTTATGGGGGATGTGGGCAGCACTTTTCTCGGCTACACCTTCGCCGTCCTGCCGCTGCTCTCCTCTGATAAAGGCGGCGACGCGCTCATGCTGGGGACGCTCCTGATGTGGACCACCATCATGGACGCGGGTGTCACGTTCATCAAGCGCGTGATCCGGCGGGAGAATGTTTTTGCACCTCATCGCACGCATCTTTTTCAGCGGCTGGTCATTGCCGGGTACAGCCATGCAGCCGTCAGCTCCCTGTACATTTCCCTCACCCTGCTGGCCGGGCTGCTGGCCTACGCCTGGTCGTGGGGCCAGTGGTATGCCCCGCCGCTGATCATTATCGGTTTGCCCCTGCTCTGGCTGGTGCTGTCCAACCATGCGCGGCGCAAGCTCCAACATGCTCAACAACTTTCGTAATCTCCGGTCTCTCCTGGGGTCCCACGGCACCCGCTGGCTCCTGTTTCGCGTGACTTATGCCCTGCGTAGGCGGACGGGATACCTGCGCGTGCAGATGCCCGCTTATCGGTGGAAGGATCGTCCGCTTGGGACCTGGCTGAAGGAGAATATCCCTGCAACCGCACAGGAATACGCCGGATGGCGGAAGGAACATTCCCCGAAGTTCTTTTTTGAAAAATTGGACCTGCCTCCCGATCTGCCATGGGATCCGGGATCTGCAGTGGAAGAAGCGGACCGGATCTTATCCGGCCAGATAAAATTTTTTTCTCATATCTGGTACAAGATTGGGTTCCCTCCCGGCTGGCATACCGACCCTGTCACCGGCATCAGGATGGATACCCAAAAGCACTGGACCGAAATATCGGACGACCCCGGCGTGGATATCAAATTCATCTGGGAGCCCAGCCGCTTTGGGATGGTCTATCCGCTCGTCCGTGCCTACGCATCCACGCGGGACGAGCAGTATGCGGAGGCGTTCTGGGAACTGATCCAATCCTGGGCGGAGTCCAACCCTCCCAACACGGGCGCCAACTGGATGGACGGCCAGGAGGCGGCCCTGCGTTTACTGGCATGGACGTTTGGCTTATACGCGTTTATGGATTCACCATCCGCCACGCCTGAACGGATCGCCCAACTTACCGTGATGGCTGCTGCCCACGCCGGGCGGATCCATAAAAATATTGATTACGCCATCTCCACACATAGCAACCATACGATCAGCGAAGCCTTTGGACTATGGCTGACCGGGCTGCTCTTGCCTGAGTTGAAGGAGGAAGAAAAATACCTTGTCCTCGGAAAAAAACTCCTGGAGCAGGAAGCCCAGGTCCAGATTTTTCCCGATGGCAGCTACTCAATGTTCTCCCTCAACTATCACCGTTTTATCCTGCATCTCTATTTATTGGCAATGCGGCTGGGGGATTTAAATGATGCTCCTCTCTCTGGAATTTTGAAGGAGCGAGTGTCCAAATCTATTGATTACCTTGCCCAGCTCATCGATCCGGAAACGGGACAGATGCCCGTCTACGGCTCGAACGATGGCGCCCTCGTCCTGCCGCTGAATCACTGTGACTTCACCGATTATCGTCCCCTGCTTCAGTTGGGATCGTATATCACGAAAAAACAATTGCTCTTCGATCCTGGTCCCTGGGACGAAGATGTATTCTGGCTATATGGCGCGAATCCCCTCAGCCACCGGGATGCTTCGCGAAGCGCTGGGGTGAGGACAGATCAACAGTCCTCCTTCCCTGATGGGGGCACTTATATCCTACGCGGCTCCAATAGCAAAGCCATCATTCGCTGCACCGACCCGCACACCCGTCCATCACACGCCGACCAGCTTCACGTTGACCTGTGGATCCGGGGTCAAAACATCGCCTGTGATGCCGGGACCTATCTATATAGCGGGGAGGGTTCCTGGCGCAACGGGCTGGCGCATACGGTGGTTCATAACACCGTTACCGTGGATCATCTCGACCAGATGAAAATGCTTACTCGTTTCACCTGGACGAATTGGTCCCACGGGAAAGTAATGCGCCACGAGCAGAACGTCTGGCAGGGAGAACATGATGGCTACAGGCGACTGCCCGATCCTGCCATACACAAGCGGACCGCGATATCCCTTACTGGCGATCGCTGGCTGGTGGTGGATCACTTAACCGCATCGAAGCCTCACCATTACTGCCTCCACTGGTTATTGTGCGATGGAGAATACGGCGTCCGGAAGCTTACTCCCGGATTTGGTTTGTGGCTGAAGCCACTGGCTGGCACGCTACCCGACACCACCAGTATGATCAGAATGGATGTGTTGAAAGGTTCGGGAAACTTCTCCATCGTCCGTGCGGATCCCAACTCCGCGCGTGGCTGGCGCTCACAATACTATGGCGGGAAGGAACCGGCTCTCTCCGTTCTGCTCGAAACAGATCAGGCCAGCGCCTGCTTTTGGACGTATTTTGGGTATGAGTCGGACAATCTTCGAATCGATGATAGGGCAATGTACATTTCTTCAGGAGATTGGAACATCGCCCTCGATCTCAACCAATTAAACAAGTAAGTCACGCCACAGGCGTGACCTACTCTCTAATCTCCAATATCTACTCTCTGACTTCTACGCCTTCACCGCAGCTTCCTGTTCCCGTAACTTCTCGGTTGCCCGGAAATACTTCAGATAGCGCATGGAATTGCTGTCCCGGCCGAGCAGCAGGTCGGTGGCTTTGATGGTGCTGCCGAGCTTGATCGGGTCGGTGATCGAGCAGGTGGCTCCCGCCTGCATGGCAAGTGACAGGAAGGCGCTGTTGACCGAGTGACGGTCGGGCAGGCCGAACGAGACATTGCTGGCGCCCAGGTTGATGTTGACCCCATATTCCTTTTTGATCAGCTCGATTGTCCTGAGAGTGATTGTCGCCGCGTTGCTGTTGTGACCCACCGTCATGACCAGTGGATCAATGATGATATCCTCGATCGGGATGCCAATCCTGGCGGCGCGCTCGATGATGACCCCTGCCGCGGCGAGACGTCCCTCGGCCGTGGCCGGGATGCCCTCCTCGCCGATGGTCAATCCGATGACCGCCGCGCCCCGATCCCGGACGATGGGCAGGACGTTGGCAAGCTGTTTTTCCTCGCCGTTGACCGAGTTCACGAGCGGCTTGCCCGGGGCCATCTTCAGGCCTGCCTCCAGGATCTTCGGCTCGTTCGAATCGATGCAAAGCGGTACATCCACCACCGCGCAGATCGCTTGGACGACCTTTGGCATGATCGCCGCTTCGTCGATTTGCGGATGTCCGACGTTCACATCCAGCACATCCGCCCCCCAGGCGACCTGCCTTTTGGCGAGCTGCTGGACGTATTCAAAGTTCTGATCGACAAGCGCCTGTCCCAGCTTCTTGATGCCCGTGGGATTGATCTTCTCCCCGATGATCACGAACGGCTTGTCCGCCCCAACG
The DNA here is from genome assembly GCA_050258995.1 of Bacteroidota bacterium. Lineage (GTDB taxonomy): Bacteria > Chloroflexota > Anaerolineae > Anaerolineales > Villigracilaceae > Defluviilinea. The sequence continues at coordinate 15,549 of JBLMZU010000399.1, read as the reverse complement.
ATCACTTCCTTGGTGCTGCTTTTAAGTATGGTGTACATGTGCCCTCTTCTGAGAATTATTTTGACTGCAATGCATGGACGGCCGAGCTCCTGGGCAGGAGATCCGCCTCCATGATTATACGCGGAATGATCTCGTCCCAGCCGACCGGCATGAGGTGAATGCCATTGACGCCCTGGAGATGATAGGTCCGGATCTTTTGGATTAATTCGAGAGCGATCTGGACGCCCTCCTCCTGCGCGTTGCCGGTCTTCTCTGCTGCTTCCATCCGTTCCGGGATCTTCCCTGGAAGATGGACGCCTGGGACTTCAGAGAGAATATGTGCCATCCTTAAGCTTTTGATCGGCGTGATCCCGATCAGGATATACACTTTATTGAGAACATCTCTTTTTGCAAGCTCGTTAAGCCAGGCCTCCATCCCATCGATATCGAAAACCAGGTTCGTCTGGAAGAACTGCGCACCGGCATTGACCTTTTTCTGTTCCCGCAGCGCCTGGAATTTGGGAGTGGATGAAAATGGCGAGGCGGCTGCGCCAAGGAAATACTTTGGCGGATATTTGATCTCCCGTCCGCCGAGATACCTGCCTTCATCGCGCATGCGGCGCAGGATCCAAAGCATCTGGATCGCGTCGAAGTCATTGATCTCCATGCCCTCGCGCGGGGAGGGGGAGAGCCTGGCGCTGTCACCCGTCACGCACAGGATATTGCGGATGCCCAGGGCCGAGGCGCCGATCACTTCGCTTTGCAGATTGGAGCGGGAGCGGTTGCGGGCGGAGATCTGCAGGACGGGCTCACCTTCCTGCTGCAGCGTCACCTGGCAGCAGGCGGACGAGGACATACGCGGCGTTGCAGAGGCGTTATCGGTGAAATTGAGCGCGGTGACATACGGCTTGATCTTATGGATGGTCTCGATCAGTTTATCGGTGCTGGCAGAGAAAGGCGGGGTGATCTCGCTGGTCACGACGAATTCTCCGGAGGCCAGCCTCCGTTCCAGCTCGGAGACGGGTTCGCGATACCCTGGCGCGTGATATTTTGCATCGCCCTGCCACCAATCCGGCTGGCGGACCGGGCGGAAGATCCCATCCCAGGTGCTCTGGCGAACTGCTTGTGAGCGTGAGAGCAGCCCACGGGCAGTCTTGCCCACGCCGATCTTTGCGATATTCCTTAGGATATCCCGCCATGAGTCGTGTCCCACCTTTTCCCAGTCGAGCGGAGGCAGTACCTCGAGCAGAAGCTCCTGTCTCCCGTATTGGAAGGACCGCTCATAAATCTTGTACCAGACGCACGGCCTGGTCTTGTCCACGTAACAGTATTCCGAGGTGGAGCCACCGCAGGGCCCGTTGCGCAGCCCTTTCGGGCATTCCATCGGGCAGATCAGCGCTGTCTCCTGCAGCAAGCAATTCCCACACATGCGACAGCCGAAGAGCGGTCCCTTGACTGCATATTCGAGAACCTGCAGTGTCCTGTCGCCAAAATCCTGCTTTTGGAAGGGAGTATAGGCGGGCTGCCATCTCCGTCCGGGAGTAAAACCTGGCATTCATACCTCGCTTAAATTATATATTATATATAATTTTACTACGCCTCCATGAAAAGTATAGGGAAATCTGTTCCTTTAAACCAGTTCATGACCCTGGCAGTTATACTTCTTCAACCAAATAATGGATCAGGATCAGTCCCAGGCCAAGAAACAGTGGGATAAGGCCGCCCAGCATCCAGGGTCCGAGGTGAATCGGGTAGCTGTCAGCGGCAAAAGATCCGATCGCGTAAAGTCCCAGGGTCAATATCAGGCCCAGGATTGTGATCGCAATCCCCCACTGCAAAAATGGTTGGCGTCTTTTCACTTCCGGGAGGGAGAGGCCCCTCTCAGCATGATTGATCGTATCCCGGTAGATCAGGTAACGTATCAAGACGACGATGCCCAGTATGGCGACCAGGAGAATCATCATGCCAGAGCAGAGGGGAAGGGCGTTCATATTGCTCCAAATAAAAAACGGATGAGCCGTATTGTAACAGTCTCATCCGCTGATCTGGCGACGATCTCAAAAAGCCTTCATCCAGCTCAACTCCCTGAAGCTTTGACCGTGATATCTCCGCTCTTCGTGGAGGCACTTAATTGGCTGCCACCGCCGTTGATCGTGCCTGTCTGGTGGGCCTGGTCGATATCCCCGGTCAGAGTCATGGTGACCGGGAGATCCGACCGTACCTTGCCAAAATCGGTCTGGAAATCCACGTTGAGGGCGGAGTCGGCCGGGATGGTCAGCGTGACCTCACCGAAGTCCGAATGGAAGGTATGGGGACCCTCGCCGAGCGAGCCGGTGAAATGGATCGCACCGCTTTTGGTGTTCAATGTGAGCGTTGTATTCTCGGCGTTCTGGATCGTGATGTTCCCGAATCCCGTGTCGGCTTTGACGGTTCCCTGGGCGCCATCAACGGTGATCGAGCCGCTGTTCGTCTGCAGATCGTAGGACTGGGCATGGACCTGCTCGAGATTGATCTCACCGAAGTCATCCCTGACGGCCAGGGTTCCGCTGATGTTCACCGAGGTCAGCTCCACGGCACCGCTTTTCGTCGAGGCGGTCAGTGAGGCAGCCGAGCCGCTGTCGAATTTCACGGTCCCGAAATCCGAGGAGAGCCCCATATCTCCCGATGCTCGAACGTTCTTCAGGTGCAGGGCCCCGCTGCTGGATTCAACCTGGACATCCGCACCGCTGGCCTGGACCATGGCGATCGTCCCGAAACCTGAATTCAAGTTGATATTCCCGGTGCCAGCCGCGACAGAGGTCACGTCTACACTGCCACTGTTTGTTTTTGCCTGCAATGCCCCATCCACTTTACCAACCGTAATATCGCCGAAGCGATTCTCGATGGCAACCTGTCCCTGTAATCCGGACACATCGACATTTCCCGTGCTGCTGTTGATATCCACGCTGGTTTCGGTTGGAACGGTGACAATAAAATCCACCGTATCCACCTTGTTGTTGAAATTCATGGACTTTGGTAGTTCGTATTTGAGCGTGATCACATTCCCGGTCTGTTCGATCGTATATTTAATGGTTTTCAGCTCTGCATCGGCACGGGCCTGGGTGGAGTCGTAGGCTGTTTTTACGGCTTTGACCTGTACATTCGCGACATCTGCGCCTGTGACAGTAACACCACCAGCAGCGTCTTCCACCTTCAAGGTGACTGGCTTGGTGGCATCCACTTTGAGAGTCTTGTTCTCCTCCACCTGGGACGAAATATTCCGCCTGTCAAACGGATTGTTGGCGGTGAATGTGCTATTAAAGGTGAAGAACGCCACGGTGCCAATACCAACGCATACCAGAGCGAGTGCTACAATCAAAAGGCCGATGATGACTGGTCGTTTCATTCCGAATTCTCCTTGTTCTGTTCTCACTTCGTTTGACAGGCGATTTGCAAAAAAGTTTCAGGTGGACAATGGACCGGGGTTGATGGTCCATTGTCCAATGATTCAATTTGAAACTTTTCCCGAGTTTGACAGTCTAACCCTTTAGAGATTCCATGCCAGATCCCGAACAATCACTCGTCCGGCGAGCGCAGAAAGGCGATCAGGATGCCTTTGCCATGCTGGTGGACCAACATCAAAACTATATTTACAACCTGGCCATGCGTGTTCTGAAGGATGAGAATGAGGCGCTGGATCTCACGCAGGAGACATTTGTGCGCGCCTGGACGGCGCTGCCAAACTTTCGCGGGCAGTCCCAGTTCCGGACCTGGCTGTATCGCATCACGACCAATCTCTGCTATAACCATCTGCCCACCCTGCGCCGTTCCCTGAACGAGTTGGGCGATGACATGCTCGAAGAGCTGCCTGGGATAAATTTCGATAACCCGGCTCGTGAGTTCGAGTCAGATGAGATGAGAGCTCACTTGCATCAAGCGATCGACGAGCTCGACGCCAATTACAAATTACTCATTACCCTTCGTTATCAGAACGAATTTTCGTACGATGAGATCGCCTCGACCCTCAACCTGCCGCTTGGTACCGTCAAGACCGGCATTTATCGCGCCAAGGAACAACTCCGCAAGGTGCTGGCTCAATTGGAGGACTCATGGAAAAACGCTTAAAAGAAGACGCCCTGATCGAGGACGCGTTGAAATCCCAGCCTCTTGCGCCGATGCCGCGCAGCATCACTGCGGACGTCCTGGCGCGCATCCAGACTGCTGAAGCAAGACGACCAGTCCTGCTTACCTGGAGTGATTTTGGCCTTGGTTTGGTGATTGCCACCTGTATGGGAGCGCTGTGGTTTGCGCTGGAGAACCTGCCTCCCATCCTGGTCGCCAGGCTGCAGATTCGGGGGATATTGCTTTATCAGGATTTCCTGGTGAATTCCCGCTGGCTGGTGCCTACCTTGTTCTTTGGAGGGGCGGCGATCCTGGCGGCGCTGACCATTCCGTTCCTATATAAGATGACGATGGACGATAGACCGTAAATATGGCCCATCGTCCATCGTCTTAATCCAGCTTCTGCAAAACGTGGGTGACTGCTGTGGAGGCCGGTCCGCCTAGTGACTGGATCAGCGCGGTTTTCGCATCCTGGACCTGGTTCATCCCTGCCTGGCCTCGCAGCTGGTTGACGGCGTCGACGGCCTGGTACACGCCCGCCGCGCCGCCGGGGAATCCGCGGGCCTTCATCCCACCCATCGTCGCAGCCGGGATCCTGCCTTTCCGGCCGATCTCGCCATCTGCAGCAAGTTTCCAACCCTGGCCTCGGACGGCGAATCCCACCGCCTCCAGCTGCAGGGCGGCATAGATGCTGTACATGTCGTGATATTCAAAAAGGTTGATATCGTCCAAAGGAACGCCGGCCTGTTTCATGGCTTTGACGGCCGAGACGCTTGCCGTGTTGAAGAACAGCATATCCTTGCGGTCATGCAGTGCCAGCGTACCTGACGCGGAGGCAGAGCCGGCGATGTATACAAGCGGCCTGTCATGATTGGGTGGAAGGAGCTCCCGGCGTGTCAGGAGCAGGGCGGCAGCACCGTCTGCATTGGGGGCAATGTCGAACATGTTGATCGGGTCGCTGACGACTTCTGCCCGGGCATACGTCTCCAGCTTGATCGCCTTGCGGAACATCGCGCAGGGATTCCCCACGCCGTTGGCGTGCGCGGTCAGAGCGAAGCCGGCAAAACCGTCGGCGGGCACATTGTGTTCATGCATGTAGCGTTTCATGAGCAGCGCCGCCTGGGCGGTGGGAGTCATTCCGTGAACCGCCTCAAAATCCGCGTCGCCGGTGGTGGCGAGTGCAGCATCCACGCCCGGGCCAAGCTTGTCTGTGAATTTTTCCACGCCCACGACCAGCGCCACATCCACCATGCCGCTGGCAATTGCCAGATACCCCTGCCGCAGCGCGGCCCCTCCCGAGGCACCTGCGGCCTCGATGGTGACCGCCTCAATGCCGAGCAATCCCGCATAATCGGCAACCAGTACACCCAGATGTGCCTGGTTGGATAGATTGGGCGACAGCATATTGCCGACGAAAAGGGACTGCGGCCTGAGCCCGCCTGCATCCCGTACCGCCTCCTGGATGGCGGCAAAGGCCAGCTCACGTAACCCGATTTCCCAATGCTCGCCGACTTCCGTTTGTCCGATCCCTGCAATAACGACGTCTGTCATGGTTTATTTCCTAATATGCGAACCCGATATTGGATCATTCGATGCTCGAACTTCCCATCACGAATACCGCCTCACTTTACCAAATCTTCTTCAAGAATTTCAGCTTCTTCACCGTCTGATGACTGGCGCCGCCCTCATGGCCGTTGTATGGATACACGTTGATGTCTTTTTTACCCATCCAGGAATTGTAGGCAGCAAAAACCGTGGAAGGCGGGCAGACCTGGTCCATGAGCGCGGTGGAGAATAAGGCATTTGCCCTTGCACGGGCCGAGAAATTGACGCCATCGAAATAGGAGAGCGTATTGAACACTGCATCCACCTTGTCGCGGTGAACATGGCAGTACTCTGCGATCTCTTTATAGGGATAGGAATCCACAATTTCCGTTGCCCTGCGGTAATGACAAAGGAATGGGACATCCGGCATCGCGGCCACCACGTCCGGGACGAGGCCTGCTGCTGCGATGGTAATGCCTCCACCCTGGGAGCCGCCTGTCACCGCGATCTGGGCCGCATCCACCTCCGGGTGACTGCGTGCCGCCTCGATGGCCCGGACCGCGTCCGTGAAAACACGCCGGTAATAGTAATGCCTGGGATCGAGGATCCCCTTGGTCATGCTGCCGGGATAGTGGGCATTGCCGCCGTCGGCGTACAGATCCGGTGTATCGCCCATGGACCAGCTGCTGCCCTGCCCGCGTGTATCCATGACCAGATGGGCATAACCCGCACTGGCCCACAACAGCCAGTCGATGGCGAAGCTGCGCCCGCCGCCGTAGCCGATGTACTCGACCACGCAGGGAAGACGGCCGGACCGCTGGCGGGGCAGGATCAGCCAGCCTTTGACGAGCTGCCCACCGAAACCATTGAATGTGACGTCGAAGGTTTCCTGTGCAACCAGTCCGTAATCCACTTTTTCAAAGGTCGCGAGGAGTGGAAATGCCCGCGCTTCTTCCAATGTGGATTTCCAAAAAGCATCAAAATCGGCCGGTTCCTGGCGGTCCGGGCAGTAGGCTTGTAATTCCTTGAGAGAGAGGTCGAAGAATGCCATGTTTCTCCAATGTTGTTGATTGATGGGAGTGAAGATATTCGATAACCGAGCAATCAAATATCGAATACCAAACGTCTCTTTACCTCATCGCCAGCTTGCCGCGGAAACGGACGTATGTTGCATAATCGATCTCCGTCCGGCGCTTGATGTAATCTTGGGTCTTGGTGGCCAGTGCGGCCCGCTCCGTGACCTTGTCGGTGACGGTGATGTCAAATGCATCCGAGCCGGCCCCGGATCCGAACGAGACCATCAGGATGCGGTCGCCGGGCTGGGCGATATCGAGTGTGGCAGTCAGGCCGATCACGGCCGCGCCTGCATAGGTGTTCCCGATCACGGGGACCAGAAGGCCCGGCTCGATCTGTTCCATCACAAAACCCAACTGGCCGGCCACGCGCTGTGGGAATTTCGTGTTCGGCTGGTGGAAGATCGCCCACTTGTAATCCTTGGCCGTGGTGCCGGAAGCTTCCATCAGGTGGGTGGCCGCTTCGGTGATGTGCTTGAAGTAGGCCGGCTCACCGGTGAAGCGCATGCCATGCTCGGGATATTTCTGGTATTCACGCCGCCAGAAATCGGGCGTATCGGTGACATAGGAATAGGAGGCATTGATGATCGCCAGCGATTCCTCCGCGGGACCGAGAATGTAGGCCGCGCCCCCCGCGCCTGCCGTGTATTCGAGTGCGTCGCCGGGCTTGCCCTGGGCGGTGTCCATGCCGATCGCCATGGCGTAGTGTCCCATGCCCGAGCCGACCAGGCCCATCGCCGCGACCATGGCCTCCGTGCCGGCCTTGCAGGCGAACTCCCAGTCCGCGGCCTGGGTGTTGGGGACCGCGCCGATCGCTTCCGCGACCAGGGTGGAGGTTGGCTTGACCGCATACGGGTGGGATTCGGACCCAACCCAGACCGCCCGCAGCTCATGCGGATCGATCTGCGCCCGCTTCATCGCATTGCGCGCCGCCTCGATCGACATGGTGATGACGTCTTCATCCAGCCCGGGGACGGCCTTTTCTTTAATGGGCAGCCCACCCTTGCCCCCCGTCCATACGCGGGAAACTTCCCTGGCCGGTAGGCGATAGCGGGGGACATAGGCGCCATAGCCGATGATGCCAACAGGCTTGGCGGGTTTAAGCAAAGTGGGGGAGTGAGTATGGGGAGTTGTCATGGTTTTCCTTAACTTTTCGTAAAAACTTTATTCGTTCAAAACAGCTGGATGTCCTTCATCCGTATCGTTTTATGGGTCATGATGTAGGCGACATCTTGTTGTTTTGTAAAGCAAATTGCTTACGTTTTCCGTCCGGGATTTCAAAGGGACACTGATTTAATCATAACACCCGTTCTGGCTGCCCGTGGACAGTCTCAGCGGGTGTTCATTTGCCACATCTTCCTGCTTCCTTTTATCGAGGCGAACATCAGATATAGAACAGATACGATCGATGCCGCCAAGCTCACCATATCGGCAATCTTTTGCCAGTTTGATATGGCAAGGTTGGGCTGTTTATGCTCGATGAACAATTCCAGGTCCGCTCTTTGATCCACTCGAAAGAGGTCAAATGGCTGTAAATCATTTTCCTCAGGGAACACGTAGCTGGCAGGGTTGGTCATGTTGTAGTGACCGCCGGTCACTTGCAGGATGGGTCCCACGACTGCCTTGGGATGGAAAAACTCTCCCACATAGCCAAACATTGGATCCTGGGAGGCAAAATTGCTGTCCTCCTCCACAAAGACCTGCATGTCCGTGATCTTGGCCACGTTTTGAAGCGTAAAGTTCCAGCCTTTGTCGATCTTGGCATAGATCGGGAGTGCAGACTTAAGGTTGAAGTTACGGATATGTATATCCACCGGGACTGCCAGGTACAGGCCCAACATGGCCAGGGTGGCAAGCCCCAGGAGAACAAATGCTGTTGGATTGCCTCTTTGCCTGCCTGTAAACATCTTGTGAAAAACAAAAGCTCCCAAAAACACCAGAGGGAAGATAAATGCGGATGTGAATCTGACATTGGCATGGAGCGAGCGCAGTACCGGCAGGGGTTTTAGCAGGCTGTACATCCATCCCTGTGCCAAAGTGAGATCTGTTGCAATCCAGCATCCCAAGATCAGGACGAGAATCGCAATTCCTTTCTGAGCCGACATACCCGGCCTGGATTTAATGACTGCGTAAATCAAATATCCAAAACCCAATACCAGTAATAGTAACAGGCCTGGCGAAAGGATCATGTTCATTTCCCACAGGCCGAACTGGGCGCCGGCCCCCTGGTGAAAAAAGTCGGCGATCGTTTCGGACCGCCTGCCTGTTAGCACAGAATAGGGCACGATAAAAACAAACCCTGTGAGCTGCCTGAGCATCCCCACGATCCCCTGCAGGTAGGTCTGTCCATATTGGTCCGCAATCACCCTGGGAAAGAAACGCATGAAGGCCAGGACCGCGCTGACCTTGGAAATCGAAAGAAGGAAGGCAAAACTCCCTCCTGTCAGGAGCGTGATATAAAATTTTTTGTTGAAAAGGTCCGGTCGTATGAGATAAATGAGGGGAAGCAGAATGAGCAGGGAGAGAACAAAGATGATCAGAAGAATAAAACCGGCTTGATTCACGATCATTGCAGCCAGGAGACCGATCAATATGCCGGCAGTCAGAAAACCCAGTCTTTTCGTAAATGCCAGGAACAGGATGACTCCAAGCAGTGGAAAATGCTGGAAACCGACATGTCCGACGATCGCATGCTCCACGAAAAAACCATTGGCAAGGATGAAGGATGCTCCCAGGATGCAGGCGGTGCCAATCCAGCCCATCTCCTCCCTTAGAAAGGCATAGAACCCTGCAAACCCCAGCACGGCATAGGTGACCAGGGAGAGCATGAGCGCCAGCCAGGGATTGATCACAAACATGTAAAACTGCGGCGGCGAATACTGGATGTATTGCGGATTCGGATAGGCCGGTATTCCCGCCCCGAAATTTGCGGTGTACCACTCAATGCCCAGCCCGTTGACCTTGTTATGTAGATACGTATCCAGCATGCGCGGGATGAAAAATCCATAATCGTGTCCGACCTTGGGCAGGTCGCGGCTGATCTCAAAAAGGAGCAGCCCCAGGATCGCCGACAGGTACAGTACGGCTACCAGATATTCCCTTACACGGTCAGAAACTCTCATGGAGGCAGACTCAAGCGAAGATGCCGGCTACTTTGCGGGCATCCCTTTCAGGATCTCTTCGGCGCGGTCGATGCGCACCACTTTCTCCTGAACCATCTGGGCAGCGACTTTTTCGATCAAGTCACCCGACGCGCCCGCGGCGATGGCGACCTGTCTTGCGTGTAATGACATGTGCCCGCGCTGGATCCCTTCGGTGGCAAGGGCGCGCAGGGCAGCCATGTTCTGGGCGAGACCCACCGAGACGATGATCTCTGCCAGCTCACTGGCGGTCTTCACCCCCATCAGCTTGACAGCAGCCTGCGCAGCTGGATGGACCCGGGTCGCACCGCCGACGATCCCCACCGCCATCGGCATTTCCAGGGTGCCAACCAGATTTCCATCTCCATCCCTGCCCCAGGTGGACAGGGATGTGTATCTTCCGGAACGGGCCGCATAGGCATGTGCGCCCGCCTCGATGGCGCGCCAGTCATTCCCGGTGGCGATGACCACCGAGTCCACGCCGTTCATGATGCCCTTGTTATGGGTTGCAGCCCGGTAGGGATCGACGGCGGCAAAGGCATAGGCAGCCATGATGCCATCCCGGACCTCTGCACCGTGGAAGTTGTCAAAAGCCAGCTCCTGCAGAGGGATGGTGCACCTGGCCCTGGTGATCCGTCGATCTGCCAGGTTGGAGAGGATCCGCAGATGGACCTTGCCACCCGTGATCGCTTCGATCCGCGGCGCGAGCCGCTCACAGGCCGTATTGACCGCGTTCGCCCCCATCGCGTCCCGCACGTCATAGATCAAATGGACCACCAAAAAACCGCCGATAGGTGAGGATTCGAATAATCGCACCTCAAGGTCCCGTGCACCGCCGCCAAACTTCTTGAGAATGGGATCGATACCATCGGCTTCGGCGATCAGTTCTGACTTGTGCTCATAGAGCTTGAGTTTGGCCTCCTCCAGATTCCGGATATTGATGACCTGCATTTGCCCGATCATGAGCGGATCGGTGGTGGTCGCTGTGAATCCGCCTCCACTGCGGGCCAGTTTTGCCATAAAAGAGGCGCCCGCCACCACAGACGGCTCCTCCAGGGTCATGGGAACGAGAACATCCCTTCCATTGACCATAAAATTGAGCGCAATCCCCAGCGGCAGGCTGTACAGGCCAATGACGTTTTCGATCATGTGGTCGGCGGCCTCCGGGGTAAGTCCCCCGTTGTGGAACGGGAGAAGGGTTTCGGGAGTCTGAGCTGCCCCATCCGGGGATGATATCGCCTCGGCAAGCCGGGCGCGGCGTTCCTCCAGGGTCATATTGTAAAATCCAGAGATGCGGGAGTTTGTCATAAGGTCACCTTTACAAAAATGATTGTAAGCGCGCTTTCTGCCAAAATCTATCACATTTTATGAGATAATAGCAGGTGAGGTGTCTTTAATGCTCTTAACTCGGGAACAGCTCCAGGAAAGACTCATCGCCCTACATAAAGCCAGTCTGGAGCTCGTCAAGGATGTTTCACTGGACCGCCTGTTGGAGCGTATCGTTGCGGTTGCCTGCGAACAGGCAGACGCCCGTTACGCGGCCCTGGGCGTATTGGACGAAAACGGTAAACTTGTCAAATTCATTTCAGTGGGGATGGAGGAGGATGAGATCAAGCGAATGGCTCATCCTCCCGTCGGAAAAGGCCTGATCGGCGAGTTGATGAATACGGAAGTCCCGCTGCGGGTTCCTGTTATCCAGGAACATCCGCGTTCTGTTGGATTCCCGGCCCATCATCCCAAAATGGTCTCCTTCCTGGGCGTGCCCATCCGGGCGGCCAACCACCAGCTGGGTCAAATCTATCTGACGGAAAAGAACGGCGCGCCTGAATTTACGGCCGACGATGAAAGGATCATCCAGATGCTGGCAGCCTATGCGGCGGCAGCCATCCAAAATGCACGGCTGCATGAGAATACTCACCGCCTGGCAGTGCTGGAGGAACGCGAACGCATTGGCATGGACCTGCATGACGGAATCATTCAGGCAATCTATGGGGTTGGATTGTCCTTGGAAGGTGCCTTGCACATCGTCGAAGAGTCTCCTGCCGAGGCAAAGCAGCGGATTCAGCATTCGATCGATGGACTCAACCAGGCGATCCGTGACCTGCGGGCGTATATCCTCGATCTGCGGCCGCGCCAGATGGGCAATGATGGGTTGATGAGCGGATTGCGAAGGCTGGCGACGGAATTTCGGGCCAATTCACTTGCCGAAGTTGTGCTGACAGGGCCTGATTCGGATCTTGTCGACCTGCCGCCCTCACAGGCGCTGGCATTATTTCATATCTGTCAGGAAACATTGGCCAATGTGGCCAAGCATGCCAGGGCAAGCCGTGTTGAGATCTCCCTGTGGTCAACTGAGGATCGGGTCTTGATGGAGATCCGTGACGATGGAAAAGGCTTTGACATGGAAGCCATGAACCGCAACATCGGCCATGGGCTCGCCAACATGCAAACACGCGCCCAATCCACGGGAGGTGATGTGGATATTTCCTCAGCTCCAGGTGAGGGAACGACCGTTCTTACATGGGTGCCGCGCAAAAAAACAGGATGAGGTCTTGATTCCAAAAAAACACAGGATTGAACCACGAAAACCCGCGGCTCAAAAAATTTTGGAAAATTAACTTCCAATCTGTGATCAGACAATGAGGAAACCTCCATATATCCATAAAAATCCTCAACATGAGGATTCGACGCCACATATGGGGGGCTTATGGTAGCCCAGGCTTGCTTCTGGCTGAAACAGGCGTTCTATGGAAGCAGGGGATTGGAATACACCATCCATCGCGAATCTTTAACATTGAGTGACCTTAAAAAAAGCGATGTTTTAAAATTTGCGTAGGCTTTACGTGTTGTTATTTCCACTGTATTTCTGCTAGAATGTGGGCACGCTGAAATTTGGATGTGGTGAGAGAGACCCCCTCCTAAAGCCCCGTAAGACGAATAATAACTTTATACCCGGGACGAAGTTAAGCCGCTGATAAAGCGGGTTAATTCGACCACGCAAAATTATGTTGTTGGAGCATTTATGAACGCAGAACAGGCATGGCAATCCGTACTAGGTCAACTCCAGATGGAAATGCCGCGCGCCTCCTTCGATACCTGGGTGCGCGATACAAAGCCGCTTTCTTATCAGAACGGAAGGATGGTGATCGGCGTCCGCAATGCGTATGCGCGGGACTGGCTGGAGAATCGTCTGGCTAGCACGGTGAGCCGTTTGCTTGTCGGCATTGTCAATGCAAGTGTCAACGTTGATTTTGTTGTCAACGGGAATGAATACGAGCCCGCGGTGGTTGAGGATCGGCCGTCGCCACGTACGCAAACAGGTTCCTACGATTATGAGTACACGGGTCAGAACAGATCCCTGGATGTGGATGTCTACGAACCGCCTTCGCGCCCGTCGAACATGAACCCGCGCTACCTGTTCGAAACCTTTGTGGTGGGATCAGGAAATCGTCTGGCGCACGCGGCCTGCCAGGCCGTGGCTGAGAAGCCGGCCCGGGCCTATAATCCACTTTTTCTGTACGGGGGTGTGGGGCTTGGCAAGACCCATCTCCTGCATGCGATCGGGAATGCCTGTCACCAGCGCGGCTTGAACGTGCTGTATGTTTCGTCGGAGGAATTTACCAACGACATGATCAATGCCATCCGTTCGCATACCAACCAGGCCTTCCGTGAGAAGTATCGGTCTGCCGATGTGCTGCTGGTGGATGACATACAATTCATTGCCGGCAAGGAATCCACGCAGGAGGAGTTCTTCCATACCTTCAATACCCTGCATGGCCAGGATAAGCAGATTATCGTCTCCTCTGATCGCCCGCCCAAGTCCCTGAACACGCTGGACGAGCGGCTACGCTCGCGCTTTGAGTGGGGCCTGACCGCCGACATCCAGCCGCCTGACCTTGAGACCCGCCTGGCAATTTTACGCTCCAAGGCCGAGCGCAACGGCCGCCAGATCCCGGATGAGATTTTGGAAACCATTGCCCGCCGGGTGCAATCCAACATCCGTGAGCTGGAAGGGGCCCTCAACCGTGTTTTGGCGTTTTCTGACTTGAGTGGCACGATGCTTACCCCGCATCTGGTGGATGTGGCTCTGGCGGACCTGCTTCCGCAGCGAAGTGACGTCGACCCCGGGAAGATCATTGAGCTGGTCGCCAAGGAATGGCAGACCACCGTGGATGCGTTGATGGGGCGCGACCGCTCCCAAAAGATCGCCCAGCCAAGACAGGTGGCCATGTACCTCCTGCGCAAGGAGACCGACGCCTCCCTGCCGCAGATCGGCGAAGTCCTGGGCGGCCGCGACCATACGACGGTGATGTACGCGATCGAAAAGATTGCAAATGATATCGAGACCAAAACCGACCTGCGCAAGAGGGTGGTCAGCGTCAAACAGCAATTATATGGTCATGGTGCTGTGATCTAGCAAATCCTTTACGGCCCCGATACTCAATCAGGCAATCACGAGCGAAACGTCGGGACGGATCAAATGCGGAAATCCTCGATCGGAGCCGGATAAGCTCCGATCGAGGATTTTAAAAGCAAAAACCTCAGTATTTATGTTATAATCCGCCCCCGGCGTTCTATGCGCCACATATCTTGCCTGGGACGGGCATCGAGCGTCCCTGAGCGGGTCAACAATCCCCGCTAAACTTATTCCCTTCCTGCCGGTAGAGCCGCGCATTGGAAGTGGAAAAACTAGGAGACAAAATGGCTGTCATTTCCATGAAAGCCCTGCTTGAGAGCGGCGTTCACTTTGGACACCGCACCAACAAGTGGGACCCCCGTATGAAACCGTACATCTTCACCGAGAGGAACGGCATTCATATCATCGACCTGCAACAGACCTCCAAGCTGTTGAACCAGGCCTATAACGTTATTCGTGATGCAGTGGCCAATGGTGGAATCGTGCTTTTTGTCGGCACCAAGCGCCAGGCGCAGGAAACCGTTGCCGAAGAGGCAAACCGCTGCGGAATGCCCTATGTGACCGAGCGCTGGATGGGCGGCATGCTCACCAACTGGTCCACGATGCATGCCCGTATCCAGGAGCTGGAGCGGCTTGAGAAGATGCGCGATAACAACGAGCTCGACCGCCTGACCAAGAAGGAAGGTCTGCTGATCGGGCGCGAGATCACGCGTCTGACCACCCGCCTCTCGGGCACGCGCTCGATGAAGCGCCGCCCCGATCTGCTCTTCATCATCGATGTCGGGCGCGAAGAGGCCGCGGTCCATGAAGCGAATCTGCTCAACCTCCCGATCGTCGCCATGGTGGATACCAACTGCAATCCGCAGAACATCGACTATGTGATCCCTTCCAACGATGACGCCATCCGCGCCATCAAGCTGCTGGTCGCCAAGGTGGCCGATGCAGTCCTTGAGGGCAAGGCCATGCGCAAGGAAGATGAAGAAGAGAAACCTGAGGAACAAGCCCGTCTCGCCGCTGAAAAGGCGGTTCGCAAGCCCAAGGTTGTCGATACCGATGAAGAGCTGGAAGACAATGCCCTGCTCGGTGAGTCCACACTGGCAAAGATGAATGCGGCCACCGACACGGAACCCAAAAAAGCCGATACCGACCAGGTGGTAGAGGGATAGTTTTCCACGGGTTGACAAAGAAGGATATGTAGATGGAAATCACGACTGAAATGATCAAAGAATTGCGTAACGCGACCACGGCTGGTGTCCTGGATTGTCGCAAAGCGCTCACCGAATCCGATGGGGAC
>JBLMZU010000398.1:0-16553 GCA_050258995.1 Bacteroidota bacterium | reverse complement strand
CAGCACATTCCTGCCGAGCATCCTTTGAAAACGGGCATATACATCGCCTCCGGTATAACTAAATGTATGGCCGATGTGTAAACCTGAGCCGGAAGGGTAGGGGAATTCCGCCAGAACGTAGATCTTTTTTTTCTCAGAAAAATCTTCTGCCTGAATTTGTGCCATCTGTTCTCCAATATCTGTCATCACGCAAAGTAGCTGCAGATTTTCCAAATCATACCAAATGCTGGATCCAGCATCGGCAAATTTCCAATTTTCAGTCTCATTTTATCGGATTATTAGGAGATTGCAGTAGAATGCCCTGTGGTTTGAATTTACATGAACTTCAAGTAGCATACGGGAGCCCAAACAAATGGATATGAACACCCTGCGGCAATTCGCGACACAGCGTGATTCCATCAGCATTCTGGAAACTGTAGATGTGCACACGGGAACCAGATCGACCCTGCAGGAATTTGATTACGTGATCGAAGCGCCCAACTGGACCCGCGATGGCAGATTCCTTGTTTATAACAGCCGGGGACGGATTTATACCTATGCTCTGGCGACCGGGGAAACCCATCCGGTGGACACAGGATTTGCGGTGAACTGTAATAATGACCATGTCCTTTCGCCCGATAACACCCGGATCGCCGTCAGCCATCATACCAACGCAGATGCACTTTCAAGGATCTATACCCTGCCTTTTGAGGGCGGCAACCCGGTTTTGGTAACTGAAAAAGGTCCCAGTTACCTCCATGGCTGGTCTCCAGATGGCAGGACACTGGCATACTGTGCAGAACGCAATGGCCAGTATGATATTTATACGATCTCCGTCGATGGCGGAATTGAAACCCAGCTGACAGACCTCCCCGGGCTGGATGATGGACCGGAGTATTCTCCGGATGGCAAATATATCTGGTTCAACTCGGTGCGCACCGGCTTGATGCAGATCTGGCGCATGGAAACGGATGGGTCCAACCCGGTCCACATGGTGAAAGAGGAGGCAAACTGCTGGTTCCCCCATGTCTCGCCGGACGGCAACCAGGTCGCATATGTTGCTTATGGGAGGGGGGATGTGGCGCCGGGCGATCATCCTGCCAATAAAAATGTGGAACTGCGTCTCGTTTCTTCCGGCGGCGGCGCCTCGGAGACGATCGTGAAGCTGTTTGGCGGGCAGGGGACCCTCAATGTGAATTCATGGTCGCCGGACAGCCGGATATTCGCCTTTGTCTCGTATCGCCTTAAACAGTGATCGAGTGAAAAGTATATCAACTCCTCAAGGACTTGCTATAATAAATAAAATCCTTCATTCGAGGTCGCTATGCCAAATCCACTTGCCGGCCAGCCTGCACCACGTGAGCTTCTGACCAATATCCCGCGTCTTGTTTCTGCCTATTACACTGGACACCCCAATCCCGACGATCCCACCCAGCAGATCGCCTTTGGGACATCAGGTCATCGCGGCAGTTCCATAGAAGAGAGCTTCAATGAGGACCACATCCTGGCGGTCTGCCAGGCGCTTGTGGAATACCGCCAGCAGGCCGGGATCACGGGGCCGCTGTTTATCGGCAAGGATACACATGCGCTGTCGGAGCCTGCGGAGTCCACGGCCCTGGAAGTGTTGGCAGCCAACGGCCTGGAGATCCGCATTGCGGATGCGTACACACCCACGCCGGTGGTCTCGCATGCCATCCTGACCTACAACCGCGGCCGTACCAGCGACCTGGCTGACGGCATCGTCATTACGCCATCCCATAATCCACCCGATGATGGTGGCTTCAAATATAACCCGCCTAGCGGGGGACCGGCCGGGCCGGAGATCACGAATGTCGTTCAGAAGCGCGCCAATGAGATTTTACGAGATGGGTTGAAAGCCGTCCGGCGCATACCGCTCAAGGATGCTCGTGCCGCGAATACGACCCAAAAGCATGACTTTATAACTCCCTATGTCAACGACCTCAGGAATGTAATTGAGATGGAGAAACTTGGCGGCTTGCGGATCGGTGTGGATCCGATGGGCGGCGCGGCCGTTTACATGTGGGACGTCATTGCCGATGTCTACAAGCTGAACCTCAAGGTTGTGAATCGTGCCGTGGATCCGACCTTCTCGTTCATGACCGTCGATCATGACGGCAAGATCCGCATGGATTGTTCGTCTCCGTATGCAATGGCAGGATTGATCCGTTTGAAGGATGATTTCGACATCGCCTTCGGCAACGACCCGGATGTGGACCGCCATGGCATCGTGACACCTTCGTCCGGCCTAATGAATCCGAATTACTACCTGGCAGTGGCGATCCACTATCTTTTCCAGACTCGCACCGGCTGGAGCGCGGACGCCCAGGTCGGCAAGACACTTGTCTCGTCGTCGATCATCGACCGCGTGGCGAAGGCGCTGGGCCGCAAGCTGAACGAAGTCCCCGTGGGGTTCAAATGGTTCGTGGACGGTCTGCTGGATGGCTCGTTCGGCTTCGGCGGCGAAGAGAGCGCCGGGGCATCCTTCCTGCGCAAGGATGGTACGGTCTGGACCACGGATAAGGATGGCATCCTTCTCGGCCTGCTGGCGGTCGAGATCACCGCGTTGACCGGGCGCGACCCCGGCCTGCATTATCAGGATTTGACGGCGAAGTTCGGCGCGCCGGTGTACCAGCGCATCGATGCCAAAGCCAACCCGGCCCAGAAGAATGCTCTCAAGAACCTGTCGCTGGACGATGTCAAAGCGGATAAGTTAGCTGGCGACCAAATCATCGCCCGGCTGACGAAGGCTCCCGGGAATGGTGCTCCGATCGGCGGTTTGAAGGTTGTGACAGAGAATGGCTGGTTCGCAGCGCGACCCTCCGGAACGGAGGATGTATACAAGATATACGCCGAAAGTTTTGTGGACGAAGCCCATCTGAACCGCATCTTCGCGGAGGCACAGGAGATCATAAGCGCAGCCTTCAAAGCGGCAGGCGTCTGAAACTTTGGAAGCGACGATTCCGGCAATCAATCTAGTCGGTAGGCGCGCCGGGCAAGCTTAATAGAAAGTTCTGACATCATGTCATGCGCATCCTGCATGTCGATGATGTGCCGGGAGACCAGCTTGGCCAGCCAGTTTGCACAAGCCCGGCGCCAGACATCATGCCGGACCGGGATCGAACAGAAAGCACGCGTGTCATCCGTGAAGCCGGCTGTGTTGTAAATGCCTGCTGTTTCCATGACCTGGTCAAAATAATGTGTCAGGCCATTCAGGCTATCGAAAAACCACCAGGGCGCACCGAGCTTTAAAGCGGGGTAATGCCCTGCCAATGGAGCCAGTTCTCGTGAATATGTCGTTTCATCCAGCGTGAATAAGATAAGGGTGAGATGTGGATGATTGCCATATTTGTTCAAAAGCGGACGCAGGTTATGGGTATATTCTGCCTGGACGGGAATATCTCCACCCATGTCGGGACCAAAGCGTTGATAGACAAGGGAATTATGGTTCCGGAACGAGCCGGTATGTAGCTGCATCGTCAGACCATCTTCAATGCTCATGCGTGCCATCTCCATCAGCATGTGTGCGGTAAAGCGCGCCGCGTCATTGGCGTCCGCTTTTTGCTGGAGGGCGCGTTGGAAGATTGCGTTTGCTTCGAGAGCTGTTAGTTGGGCCGTGGCGGGTGTCAGCGCGGCATGATCGGTGGCTTTTGCTCCCATCGAGCGGAAGAAATCCCGGCGCTGCTCCAATGCCTGGATGTAGGATTCATAGTCCAGGATATCGACGCCACTTGCCTCACTCAGTTTTTCGATATTTGTGCGCCAATGGAGCGAATCCAGATTTACAGCCGCATCGGGACGAAAGGTTGGGATGATCTGTCCTCCCCAGCCGGAGGCACGGATGGCGCGATGATGTTCGAGTGAGTCGCTTGCCGCGTCGGTGGTGGAGAGGACTTCAATACGGAAGCGCTCGAAAAGTTTTCGTGGGGAAAACCCGGGGGACTGTAGTTTCTGCGAGAGGAAATCAAATAGATGATCGGCGTTGGATGCGCCCGGTTTTTCATCTATGTCGAAGACTGAAGCCAGCTCCTCCATTAACCAGACGCCGCTTGGTGTGCCGCGAAAGAGGTGAAAGTTCATGCAGAAAATGCGCCAGACCTCCCGGTGATCATTCTCAAGCAGGGCGTCGAGCGGAATGCCTTGTGAATAGAGCATCCGCGTAACATAATGATCGGGAATGATGAACAGGTCCGCGGGCGAGCCGAAGCTTGCGTTTGGCTGACTGAAAAGAGATGCGGACACATGCCCATGGGGAGACACGATGGGAAGAACTGCGGCCGGCTCATAAATTTCACGCGCCAGGTTTCGAATTTCGTGGACGGGAGTGAAGAAGCGGTTGGGTTCCATGATTTGTTTTTGGCGTTCGCTGCACCAGAATAGAATGTCCCTGCCTGGAAAATGCTTTGGAGATCGCTGTATGGGATTCTAAATCACTTTCTACCGGTTTGGCCAAGCCCTTCCCAAAACACGAACTCAAAATTCAGCACCCGGCAGGGTGTTCTATTCTTCGAGTCAGATGGCTGTCAAGCGATGTGGTTATTGAAAAGGGAAAAGGAAATTTACTATGAATCAACCTGAATTGTCCCGATGACCCTTTGCCTGGCTCCTTCGATATGCTGGAGCATTGCGGCTTTGGCAGCGGCTGTATCGCGTGCGCGGAAAATGGCGGCCAGCTGGCGATGTTCATCGAGCGAGGGGGTTGCATTTCGTTGACGTTTCCAGGCGGCGAAATTAAATCGCCGCGCGATCTGGTGTAGGCGGCACAGATACTCGCTTAAATATCGATTGCCGGTGGCTTGCGCGAGAACGCTGTGGAAATCATAATCCAGGACACTCAGGCGTTCAAAGTCTCCGCCGAAGGCAGCTTTTTCCGCATCTGTGACCAGTTGGTCAAGCTGATCAAGTTCGGCATCCGTCAAACGCTTGCAGGCTAATGAAGCTGCCGGGCCAATGACCAGGCCCATGGCGTCCATCACTTCGACAAAGTCGAACAGGTTCAGCGGGGTGATTACCACGCCGTGCTGAGGGATGGCCTGGAGCAAACCCTGTTCCGAGAGGCGTTGAAATGCCTCCCGTAATGGAGTGCGTCCCCAGCCATATTGCTTCATCAGGGTGGATTCACTGATGGCCCGTCCCGGCTCCAGTTCCAGGTTTAGGATCAGGCCTCGTAATTCGCTTTCGATTTGATCGCTTGCGCGCGGTTTGGGTGAGTGAGACTTTTTCGCCATGATCTTTTGTCTTGGGCGATCCATATAAATTCAACCCTGTATGCTTTAGATCGGGTCTATGGATCATCGATCCCTCTATTGTATCACTGGTATACAATAAATATACAGATTGGATATTTTATTGACAATCTTCTATGCCGGGTGTATATTCCGCTTGTGCAAAGCGGAACAATCTTCGATATCAAGAAATATTCCATTAACGACGGACCTGGGATTCGTACAACCATCTTTTTTAGTGGCTGTCCACTTTCCTGTCTGTGGTGCCATAATCCGGAAAGTCAGTCGCTCAAGCCGCAATTGCTTTACCGCGTGGGGAGGTGTCTGCTTTGCGGAGACTGCATCAAGGCCTGTCCGGAGGGAGCGGTTTCACTGGGCAGCGACTCGAATTCAATAATCACGGATCGCCAGAAATGCACCCAATGCCAGAGCTGTATCACAACCTGTTATTCCGGAGCGAGGGAATTTTCTGGCCGTGAGATGACTGTCCAGGAGGTGATGGCGGACATCCTGCGCGAGATCCCGTTCTATGATGAATCTCACGGAGGCGTGACGTTCTCCGGCGGAGAGCCCTTGATGCAAGCGACGTTTCTTTCGATGCTGCTCAAGGCCTGTCGAGCCCAGGAAATTCATACGGTGGTGGATACAAGCGGCTTTGCGAATTGGAATGTCTTCGAACAGATCCGCGGGGATGTGGATCTGTTTCTCTACGACGTGAAGCACATGGATGGCAAACGCCATCGCGAAGTAACAGGTATGCCGAACGAGATGATCCTGGAGAATCTACGGCGGTTGAGCGCGACAGGCGCGAAATGCATTGTACGGATTCCATTGATCCCGGGAATCAACGATGACGAGCAAAACCTCTCCGAAAGTGGAAGGTTCCTCGCCAGCCTCTCGCATCCCCCGGGTGTGGAGTTGATGGGCTATCATGATATTGCCCAGGCCAAATATGAGGCCCTGGGACGAGAGTACGCGTTGACAGGCATAAAGCCTCCCCAGCAGGCAGCCATGCGTCACGCAGCGGAAGTGCTGGGAAGTTATGGATTGCATGTTGTCTTGCGATGATAAGTAGTCCTTTCTACGCCAAACGATCTGATGATTCACGAGGAATTTCTTGCCTTTTCCCTTTGTGCTTCTTCAGACCTGTACGGTGAAAAGTTCATAAGGAGTTAGCCATGCCGATCACACAACGGGTCAAAATGTTACGCCAGCAATCGCTGGATGCGAAAGAGACGCTCTCCAGCGAGCGGGCGGAGTTGCTGACAGCCTTTTATCAGCAGGAGACCGGCCTGCTCTCTGAGCCTGTTCGCCGTGCCAGGGCCTTTGCCTTCATCCTGGAGCATAAGCACATCGAGATCTATCCCGGCGAGCTGATCGTGGGCGAGAAAGGGGACGCGCCTAAGACGGCACCCACCTTCCCCGAGTTGTGCTGTCACAGCCTGCAGGACCTTGATATCCTGGACACGCGCGAAAAGACCGCCTTCCATGTTGAGCCTGCGACCCGAGCGGCCTATGAACAGACGGTCATACCTTTTTGGCGCGGTAAATCCATGCGCGAATTGATCCTCAATGAAATGACGGATGAGTGGAAGGCAGCCTATGACGCCGGGATCTTTACCGAATTTATGGAGCAGCGCTCACCCGGTCACACCGTTCTGGACGACAAGATCTATCATAAGGGCATGCTCGACTTTCAGGTCGAGATCGAATCCCGCCTGGATGCATTGGATTTCCTGCATGATCCGGAAGCCTACGATAAGCAGCAGGAATTGCGCGCCATGCATATCGCCGCAGGCGCGATCGTTCGCTTCGCCGGGCGCTATGCCGATCTCGCCGCCAGGCAGGCGGAGGCAGAGTCTGATCCACAGAGACGCCTCGAGCTCGAGAAAATTTCGAGCGTCTGTAAAAACGTCCCGGCTCACGCCCCAACTGACATCCAGGAAGCACTGCAGTATTACTGGTTCGTGCATCTTGGCGTGACCACCGAGCTCAATACCTGGGATGCCTTCTGTCCGGGCAAACTTGACCAGCACTTGCTGCCGTTCTACGATCCAGCAAAACGGGAGGAGGCCGAGGAGCTTCTTCACTGCTTTTGGATCAAATTCAACAACCAGCCCGCGCCGCCGAAGGTCGGAGTCACCGCGGCCGAGAGCGGGACCTATACGGACTTTGCGCAGATCAATGTCGGCGGTTTGCGCCCGGATGGCTCGGATGGCGTGAATGAAGTCTCGTACCTGCTTCTGGATGTGATCGAGGACATGCGCCTTCTTCAGCCCTCCTCGTCGGTGCAGGTCAGCAAGAAGAACCCCGACCGTTTCGTACGCCGCGCCGCCAGGATCATCCGTACCGGCTTTGGCCAGCCGTCCATATTTAACTCCGACCTGATCGTCCAGGAACTGGTTCGCATGGGCAAAACCGTAGTCGACGCGCGCTGCGGCGGCTCCTCGGGCTGTGTGGAAGTGGGCGCGTTTGGCAAGGAAGCTTATATCCTGACGGGCTACTTTAACATTCCAAAGGTGCTGGAGATAACACTCAACAATGGCATCGACCCACGGACTGGAAAGATGCTTGGCATCGAAACAGGCGACCCTCGAACGTTTGCCTCCTTCGACGAGCTTTTTGCCGCCTTTGAGCGCCAGATGCTTTATTTCCTTGATATCAAAGTGCGCGGCAACAATACGATCGAGCGCCTGTATGCGAAATATATGCCCGCACCGTTCCTCTCCCTTCTTACCGCTGACTGTATCGCCCGCGGCAAAGACTATCACGCCGGCGGCGCACGCTACAACACCAGCTACATTCAGGGGGTTGGCATTGGGACGATCGCGGACGAGCTCTCTGCGATCAAAAAACATGTCTTTGAAGAGAAAACTTTGAGCATGTCGTCCCTGCTGGAGCTCCTGGCGGCGGACTTTGCCGGTTTCGAGCGTGAGCGCCAGATGCTGCTCAACCGGACTCCTCGCTACGGCAATGACGACGATTACGCCGACGACTTGATGGTGCGCGTCTTTGAAGCCTATTTCAACGCAGTGGATGGGCGCAAGAACCTGCGGGGCGGTGAATATCACATCAATCTATTACCGACAACCTGCCATGTATATTTTGGATCTGTCACCGGCGCGACCCCTGATGGCCGCAAAGCCTGGACGCCGCTTTCGGAAGGCGTTTCCCCGGTCCAGGGCGCGGACCGGGGCGGTCCAACGGCAGCCGTACGCTCGGTCGCCAAAATGGATCATGCCCGCACGGGAGGCACCCTGCTCAATCAAAAGTTTACGCCGCAGGTGCTCGCCACCGATGAAGGGCTGGATAAGCTTGTCCAATTGGTGCGCACGTACTTTAAGCTGGATGGCCATCACATCCAATTCAACGTGGTGGATGCTGCCACGCTGCGTGCCGCCCAGCAAAACCCGGAACAGTATCGCAGCCTCATTGTCCGCGTGGCCGGCTACAGTGATTATTTCTGTGACTTGAGCAGGACCTTGCAGGAGGAAATCATTGCGCGTACGGAACACGAATGCTTTTAGACCCCTGTGAGTCTCATCCTGGAGCGCGCAGACAGCGACCAGGTTGCGCGGATAAAACATTTTGCGATGATCTTTGCCGGATCCTATGCTTCGGCGGTAAATCGCGAATGTGACAAATTTGATGTCATCGGTGTCATTTACTTTTTTCCCGATCTATCCACGAATTTAGTGAAATTTGGGTGAAGTAGTAACAATCTGGCATTTAAAGCATGACAGTCATCAGTAGTAAAAAGATGATGATTATGATATTTGTGAAGGGGAGCACAATTAGTGGGTGCTGCCAACTATTCTATCTAGAAATTCTTCAAGGATGTCTATGCTCAAATCACAGCTTGTGGAAGACCCTTTAGACCTTGATCTGTTTCCCCGGGAACCTCAACAGTTGATCGCCCTGTTGCAGCATTTTCAAAGCCGCAACGGCTATATCTCCAGGGAAATTGTGACCCAGATTGCCGATTACCTTGGTATCGCAGAGGCACATATCTATGGAGTGGCATCTTTCTATACCCAGTTTCGCTTTGAGAAACCCGGAGATCACCAAGTCCGGGTGTGTATGGGAACGGCTTGTCATGTGCAGGGAGGCAAGCTATTGTCGGATGAAATACAGGACACAATCGGAATTCAGCCGGGGGAGATTTCTCCCGATCATAAATACGAGCTGCACGAGGTTGCCTGCCTGGGGTGCTGTGCACTGGCCCCGGTTGTCGAGATCGATGGCAGAGTCCACGGCAAAATGTCTCGGAAAAAATTACAGAAGGTATTGAAAAATCATGAATGAATTTACCTTCCACCGAGAAAACGCTGCCCAGAAATGGGAATCGCAGGTCGTCCAGAGCGAAATTCCGGTCATCTATCTGGGTACCGCCTCCTGCGGGATCGCGGCAGGCGCGCTGGATATCCTGGAGACGATTCGCGCGACAGTCACCGAGCTTGGGCAGACCGTTCGGTTTGTTCAGGTCGGATGTATTGGCCCTTGTTATCTTGAGCCGATCATGGACATTGCAATGCCCGGCAGTCCCAGGGTGAGCTATACCAATGTCACTCCTCAAAAAGCCAAAAAGATCCTGAAGTCATGTCTCGTGGATGGGGATTACGCCTCTCAAATGGCTGCCGGTCATTTCGGCGACGAAACGTTCTCTTCCAAAACGGGCATCCCTCGCTTCTTTGACCTTCCGATGCTGAAGCCTCAGGTTCGCGTGATCTTGAAGAACTGCGGGTATATCGACCCGGAAGATATCGATCACTACCTTGCAAATGATGGCTATCTTGGCCTGTCCAAAGTCCTGGAAGAAGGACCGGAGTATGCTCTCGCGGCCTTAAGAGAGTCCGGTTTACGGGGCCGCGGCGGAGCCGGTTTCCCAACCTTTAAGAAATGGGAACTGTGCCAGGCAGCACCGGGCAAACAAAAGTATGTGGTCTGCAATGCAGATGAAGGCGATCCGGGTGCATTCATGAATCGTGCCCTGCTCGAGAGCGATCCACATGCGGTTCTGGAAGGCTTGCTGGTCGCCGGATTTACGGTTGGCGCCAGTCTCGGCATCATCTATGTTCGTGCAGAATATCCGCTTGCAGTGAAACGCCTACAAAAGGCAATTGAGCAGGCGCGCAGCTACGGACTCCTGGGAAGCCATATCCTGGGTTCGGATTTCTCTTTTGATATCACTCTTAAAGAGGGGGCAGGCGCCTTTGTGTGTGGCGAGGAGACTGCCTTGATTGCCTCGCTTGAAGGCCGGCGCGGCATGCCAACACCACGTCCACCGTTTCCTTCAGAAAGTGGCTATAACGGATGTCCCACGCTGATCAACAACACGGAGACATTTGGCACAGTACCGGCGATCATGCGGAATGGGGGAAAGTGGTACCAGCAGTTTGGTGTTCCCGGCAACTATGGGACCAAGACATTTTCATTGGTTGGCAAAGCCCGTAATACCGGCTTGATCGAAGTTCAGCTTGGGACGCCCTTGCGCCGGATCGTGGAGGAAATTGGGGGCGGGACGGAACAGCCGTTCAAGGCTGTCCAAACCGGTGGTCCCCTGGGCGGCTGCCTGGCAGCCTCCCAACTCGATACGCCGATCACCTACGAGGCGATGCGCGATCAGGGATCGATCATGGGATCCGGCGGGCTCATCGTCATGGATGAAAGCACCTGTATCGTCGACATGGCGCGTTACTTTATCGGTTTCGCATTACGCGAATCGTGCGGGAACTGCACACCCTGTAGGATTGGGACGCGGGTTCTCATTGACCGCCTTGAAAAGATCATCCGCGGCGAAGGCGAGCTGAGCGACCTGGATATGATGGTCCGGACAGCCGATATGATGGTCCGGACATCCTTATGCGGGCTTGGACAGGCTGCCTCGAATCCCGTATCGAGCAGCCTTAAATATTTCATGCAGGAATATGAAGAACATATTCAGGATCACTATTGCAGGTCGGCGGTCTGTAAAGGATTATTCCAGTACATCATCCTGCCCGAAAGGTGCAATGGATGTACATTATGCGTCAGGGTATGTTCTGCGAATGCGATCCAGGGAACACTTAAGGAGCTGCACACCCTGGATGGTACGCTCTGTACGCAGTGTCATTCCTGCGTGGAGGTCTGTGCGAAAAATGCAATCATTGGGGTCCCGGTAACAACCGGCCAGGAACAATTCCAACTGAGCGAGGCGGCGTAATGACTATTCAGATTACCATCGATGGACGTTCCTTATCGGTTGAAGCCGGTAAGACCGTGTTACAGGCTGCGCGCGAGAATGGAATTGATATCCCGACCTTGTGTGATTACCCCGGGTTGAAGAGTCACGGAAGCTGCCGTATGTGCATTGTGGAGATCGAGGGCAGATCGAATACCCCCACGGCCTGCACCACGCTGGCCGAAAGCGGAATGGTCGTCCAGACCCACAGCCCCATGGTTAATGCATTGCGGGTGGAACTGTTCAAACTATTATTATCCGAGCATCCTTCAAGCTGCCTGTTTTGTGAGGAAAAAGGCCATTGCGACGAGTGCATGGTGACATTGCGAAAGACGGGTGTCACGACCGGCTGCCGTTCCTGCCCACAGGATGGCCAGTGTGAGCTGCAGACTCTGGCAGGTCGATTGCAGATCGCAGAAGGCGGCTATCCTGTCCGCTACCGGATGCTGCCGGTGGAAAGGAAGGATCCCTTTATCGACCGGGATTACAACCTGTGCATCCTTTGCGAGCGGTGTGTCCGTGTCTGCGAAGAAAATCACTTTTCAAGCACAGTGACGCTGACCAGCCGCGGAACCAATACAGTGGTGGGAACGCCCTTCGGTCAGCGCCTCCTGCAGGCCGGATGCAGCTTCTGCGGCTCCTGTGTGGAGGTTTGTACGACCGGCGCTCTGTCTGAGAAGGTGCGTAAATGGAGCGGGGTCCCTGAGCGGGAAGTCTCCACCACCTGTCCGCTCTGCAGTGCAGGATGCCAGATCCGCCTGCTGGTAAAGAATGGCATGGTGATTGGCTGCCTGCCCGATCATGCAAACGGAACCGACACACTGTGCGTGAAGGGCCGGTTTGGCATTACCGAGATGGTCAATCACCCGACCCGTTTACAGAATCTCACACTCCTGGATCATGAAGGCAATGTACAGGTTGGATGGGAAAAAGCAATCGAGATTGCTGCCGGGAAGATCTCAGCCTGCGGCCCGGAGAAGTACAGCCTGGTCGTTTCTGCGGACTGCAGCAACGAGACCATGTATATCGCTCAAAAGTTTGTTCGTGAGGCCGTCCATTCAAAGTCCATCCATCTCTCATCGGCTGCAGCCTATGGACGCGGCTGGCAGACCATTCAACGGCTGTACGGTTCATCCAAACCTCTCTCGGCCTTGTCCGAAGCGGATGCCATCCTGTGTCTGGGGTTTGATGGGAAATACGTTCAATCTGTGGTGGAAACAAAATTGCACCATGCAAAACAAATGGGCACAAAGGTCATCACCCTGGATACGCGCGATCAAAGTTTGCGCAAATATGCCGACGAATGGCTGCAGCCTGCACCCGGTGAGGAGGCTGACCTGCTGGAGATGTTCGCCGAGATTCTGCGTGAAAGAGGTGCAGCGCCGCAGCTATGGCCCATCCCTCCACAGGCGCAGCGCAGCGTCAGGATCCTCCTGGAATCGAAACAACCCGTCGTCCTGGTGGGATTCTCTTTCCTGACCCATCCTGACAATGTGAACCTGCTGAAATTGATCGAAAAGCTGGTTGGGCAAACCCATGCACAGCTGGTTGTTCTGCCTGACAGGGCAAACCTGGGTGGCGCCTTGCAGATGGGGATCACAAATCCACTTACGGCAAAGGATCTTCAGGATCTTAAAGTCCTTCACCTCATCGGAGAGGAGCTTCCTGCAGAGCTGCCTGCGGGTCCCTTTGTCCTTTATCAAAACATCTTTCCTCCGGCCACTGTTCCTGTCTCCGGGTTGGTGATGCCGGCAGCCGCTTTTACCGAGGAGAGTGGAACGTTCATCGACCACGCTGGGGAGACGCGCAGCCTGCAAAAGGCCGTCGATGCTCCCGGCAGTGCGCTACCTTCCTGGCAGATTCTCTGTCGCATTGCCGGGAAACTCGGAGTTCCCGGGTTTGCGTTCGAAAACGAAGAGCAGATCCGGGCCGAAATGGAATCGACGGGATACGCCGGTGTGGAAACAGAGGCCTCCATTTTGAATCTGTTCCAGCCGAATTCAGTTGTTTTTCCCTCCAATCGTGGAGACGATCATGCCTATATGGGCTTTCCACTGCGGACGCGGGTGGCTGGTTTCCAGGTGTTATATCCTGAGCCTCCGCTAAAAAATAAGTAATGAGGAATGGAATTACTTCATGGTAAACATCCTTGAGAATACAATGATTGTCCCAAACATCTGCATGATCACACTGGCCGCGCCAGAGATCGCCCGGTCGGTGCAGGCAGGTCAATTCGTGATCGTGAGGGTTGAGGAGGATGGCGAACGAATCCCCCTTACGGTCTCAGATTGGGACGCAGAACAGGGAACGATCACGCTCGTATATCTGCTCGTCGGAAAAACGACACAGAAGCTTGCCACAATGCAATCAAAGGATCAATTGGCGACCGTCGTTGGGCCCCTTGGCAACGCGATGGAAATCGATCACTTCGGGAGTGTCGTCTGCATTGGGGGTTGCTACGGAATTGCGAGCATTTACCCGATTGCCAGGGCCCTAAAGGAGAAGGGTAATCGCGTCACGGTCATCGTCGAAGGACGGAGCTCCTACCTTCTTTACTGGCAGAAAAAGCTCAAGGCCGTGAGCGATCAATTGATCGTCATTACCCGGGATGGCACACAAGGGGTGCAGGGCCATATTGGCAAATTGAAAACGATCCTCGCGAGCTCTACTCCGCCTGACCGCGTCATTGCCAATGGCTGTAATTACGTCATGATGCGCGCCACCCAGGAAACGGCCCCGCTTAAGATCAAAACCATTGTCAGTCTGAATACACTGATGATCGACGGGACGGGAATGTGTGGGGTGTGCCGCCTCACAGTGAATTCCTCGACAAAGTTCGCCTGTGTCGATGGGCCCCACTTCGACGGACATGAAGTCAATTGGGACGAATTGACCCAACGCAGGAAAGCGTACCTGGCCGAGGAGGCTCAG
Organism: Bacteroidota bacterium; assembly: GCA_050258995.1. Lineage (GTDB taxonomy): Bacteria > Chloroflexota > Anaerolineae > Anaerolineales > Villigracilaceae > Defluviilinea. Next base: position 2,180 of record JBLMZU010000398.1, on the reverse strand, counting down.
GTATTGCAGTCGAGCGCGCCTCAGTATTCTTAACGGAACAGGAACATACCATGCCTGAAACTGTAAAACGGAAACCAGACTTCAACCGCAGGGAAATGCCGAAGCAGGAGGCGTACGTCCGCAGCCATAATTTCCTGGAAGTGGCGTTGGGCTATACCGAGGAACTGGCTGTAGCGGAAGCGCAACGATGTCTGCAGTGCAAGAAACCCTTCTGTGTCGCGGATTGTCCGGTCAATATCAACATCCCTGAATTTATCGAGGCAATTGCGATACGGGATTTTGAAACCGGGATTCGAATTCTAAAGGGAAGCAATTCGCTTCCCTCTGTGTGCGGACGCGTCTGCCCGCAGGAGGAGCAGTGTGAAAGCCATTGTGCTCTTTCCAAACGCAAGGCCACCATTGCGATCGGACGGCTGGAGCGTTTCCTGGGTGATTGGGAGGCGGTCCAGGCGAATGTGACGCTGCCCGAGCTTGCTGCCGGGACAGGCAAAAAGATCGCGATCGTGGGAGGCGGCCCTGCAGGATTGACTGCAGCGGCCGACCTCATCAAAGCCGGGCACCGGGTCGTCATCTACGAAGCCTTGCATACGATGGGAGGCGTTCTATCCTATGGCATCCCAGACTTCCGGCTTCCGAAACCAATTGTAGATCGGGAGGTCAATTTCCTTCGCCGCCTTGGGGTTGAGATGTACACCGACTTCGTGGTGGGCAAGACCCGGTCACTGGATTCGATCCTGGATGAATTCGATGCTGTCTTTGTCGCCACTGGCGCGGGCCTGCCATGGTTCATGGAAATGCCAGGGAATAATTTGAATGGCGTCTACTCGGCCAACGAATATTTGACGCGTATCAATCTGATGAAAGGCTCGGCATTCCCGAGGAGCGAAACACCGGTTATCAAGCATAAAAAAGTGGCCGTCCTGGGTGGTGGAAATGTTGCCATGGACTGTGCCCGCACAGCTTTACGCCTCGGCGCTGAGACAACCATCGTCTATCGTCGCTCGCGCGCGGAACTGCCTGCCCGCCTGGAGGAGATCGAGAACGCGGAGGAGGAGGGGGTTGAGTTCCGGTATTTGACACTTCCGTTGAGAACCATTGGAAACGAGAAATTTCACGTCACTTCGATGGAATGCCAGCAAATGGAATTGGGCGAGCCGGATTCTTCAGGCAGGCGCAGTCCGGTGGCGATCAAGGGCTCGGAATTTATCCTCCCCTTTGATTGTGTCATCCACGCGATCGGAAACGGACCCAATCCCTTGATCCCGGCGACAACCTCCGGCCTGACGATCGGTAGGAAGGGGAATATCGTGATCGATCCGTTAACCGGTAAAACATCCAGGGACAGGGTCTGGGCGGGCGGCGACATTGCCACCGGTGCGGCAACGGTGATCGCTGCCATGGGAGCCGGACGAAAAGCCGCTCGTTCGATCAACGAGTTCCTGACTTCCTGAAAAAGGTAACAGCCTAATGAAAATAGCCTGGGTCATGCCAGGCTATTTTGGTATTCCAGCTACCGGGATGCCGGGCGAGACATTACCAATGCTCGTATCTCACCAGCTCGGAGAGCGGCTTACGGATTTTCGGACCGGATACGTCGGCCGGATAGCCGAGTGGTGTGAAGATCACAGGCTCGACCTCAGACGGCAGGCACAGGACGCTCCGCGCTGCCTCCACGTTAAACGCTGCGATCCAGCATGTCCCCAGTCCTTGATTGGTGGCTTCCAGGATCAGGTGATCCGCCACGATGGCTGCATCGATCAGGCGGGCATTGAAACGATCGCTTTTACGGACCCAGGCCTGCGAGGAGATCGCACAGATGGCGATGACGATTGGGGCCTGGACAAACCAGGGGCGGTGATAGATGCGTCCGATCTCTGCCTCGCGTCCCGCCGTGTGCAGTACGATCAGCTGGATTGGCTGCCGGTTGGCCGCGGTTGGTGCCAACCGGGCAGCATCCAGGATGCATTGCAGCTTTTCCTCCGGGACCGGATCCGGGCGATAGGCCCGCACACTATAACGGGCGTTGATCAGCTCTGAATATTCCATTGTTTTTTGCTCCTTCTTAAACGATCTCCAGACCTCCGGATCTGCACCTATCGAACTGTTTTAAAGGGATAAAAGACATCTGCGACCTGTGCGCCGACAATATCGATCTCCTGTAGCCTGTTGGTGCCCAGACC
>JBLMZU010000397.1:0-3089 GCA_050258995.1 Bacteroidota bacterium | reverse complement strand
GTTAATGATCTCCTTCTCATAGCATTCAATGGCAAAGGCGATGGTGGCGCCGCAGGCAATGGTATCCATGCCGTTTTCGTTGCAAATCTGGTTGGCATGGGCGATCGCGGCCAGGTCATGGATGCCGCAGTAGGAGCCGAAGGTGCCGAGCGTCTCATACTCCGGCCCACCGTATTTCGGCTCTGATTTATAAGGCCCTTCATTGACTTCCACCACGCGCTTGCATTTGACCACGCAGGCATAGCAGGTGTCGCGCTTCTTCAGGATTGTCTCCACCATGCGGGCGCCGCTGATATCTTCGCAGCTCTCGAACTGCCCCTCCGTGTAGTTGCGGGTCGGCAGGGACCCGATGGTGTTCTGGAAGAGAACCACGGTCGCGGTGCCTTCCTCAGCCAGGCCTGGCATGTCCGGATTTTCGGGCAGGATCTTGGGGCCTGATTTATTCAGGTTGGCTAAGGCCTTGGGGTCGGCAACCTGCACTTTCTTGGTGCCGCGCACCACGACGGCCTTGAGGTTTTTCGAGGCCATGACGAGGCCCATACCGGTCCGCCCGTTGTGCCGGTTGGACATGGAGACAAGCGAGGAGAACAGCACGCCCTTCTCTGCGGCAGGCCCATGCTGGAGGATTTCGGCTTTTTTGTCGACCTCACCGTGCAAGATGTCATCCACTTCCCCGGTCTTTTTGCCCATCAAATGAGCTGCATCGCGTAATTCTGCCCTGCCCTCGACAATCGCCAGGTAAACCGGCTTGGGCGATTTACCCTTGATGACAATGCCGTCGAAGCCGGCAAACTTCAGCTCGGCCGGGAAAAAACCGCCGCTCTGGGAATCCCCGATCCCGCCGCTGATGGGCGATTTGGCATTGGCGTTGAGGCGGCTCTGCCCCGAGATGGGAGCCCCGGTGGTCACGCCGGCCATCAGGGTCAAAACGTTCTCCGGCCCGACCGGGTCGGCGCCCTTTGGCATGTCCCGCAGGATGTAATACATCCCCATTGCACTCCCACCCAGGTACCTGCGATAAAAGGCCTCATCCGGCTCTTCGACCGTTAACTCGCCTTTGGTCAAATCGACGTGCAGAATCTTTCCGTTATAACCGAATGGCATGTGCTCCTCCTCCGAGAATTTTGCCCATTATACAGGCGGCTTGCATGAATAACAACCTGCCCTTTCCGAAAAGGACAAGAATGAAATTATTTATGTAGGATTCAGCTTCGCTTAAGTTAACTTTATTTCCGGACCGGCGTTTGTACCCGGTCAGGCGAACCTGCTGTTTCTAGTCTGCCGCAGGCTCAACCACGAAAGGATCCACATCCGCTACACCGGGCTTGACGTATTTGCGGATCGGGAAGTACAGGACCGCCCCAAGGGCCATGGCGATCAGCGCCCAGGAGATGGAGGCCATCCCTTCCTCCACATACTGGCTGTATATGGCCAGGATGATGACCAGTGCCGGCGCAAGCGTGACCAGGATCAGGCCAAACCAGCCGCCCGGCACGGCTTTGCGCTCCACGTTCGGCATCGTAAATCGCAGCTTCCACATGGCGAAAAATTCCGCCATCAGCACAAGCATGTTCAGGAAGACATCGATCACCACCAGGGCGGCAAAGGCCGAGAGCGAGAAGACCGTATAGATCAGGGCACAGAACAGGATGGCGAACCAGGGTGTCCCGTAGCGCGGGTGCACGCCCACCAGGAACCGCGGCATCATGCCGTCCTCCGCCAGAGCAAAGGGGACTCGCGTGCCGCCCAGGCCGTTGCCGATGAACAGGCCGATCATGCTGAGGACTGCGGCAAAGGTGACCAGCGCCCCCATCGTGCGGGCCAGGCCGCCGTTGGTCTGCCCGGTCAGCTTGTCTGCCACCGCGTGGGCGATATCGGGGAACTCCCAGCCGACCGAGCTGGCCGTGTCCACGCCCCAGGACTGCACCTGCTCCGGCGGGACGCCATAGTCGTCGAGGACAACGCCTACGCCCTCTCCACTTCCGTATTCCTCGATGCCCCACAACTGATATTTTCCATTCCCGCCAGCGCCGCCATACAGGCCGGTGATCGTGGGAATGGCATAGGTGGCAATGGCCGCGATCAACACCAGGACCATTGCAATGGGATAGGTCCGTTTCGGGTTGACGATCTCATCCCCGGCCGCGGTCGGCAGCTCCCAACCCATGAAGTTCCACATGGCGACGAAGATGCCGGTGCTTAAAGCCCCCATGAGCGCGTCAAACGTCACCGGTTCACCGCCTGGCAGGAACGGAACCGGGTCCGTCGTGCCGGTGCGGATCCAGACGTAGAGTCCCATGATGGACATGGCGATCAGGGGCAGCAACATCACCAGGCCGATCCAGTTCGTCGTCATGCCTGATAAGCGCGCGCCTCGCACGGTCAACATGCTAATCCCCCAGATCAACACAACAGCCACAAGGAAGGATAGCCAGGTGCTGGAAACGAATACCCCGCCGATGGTGGTCCCGGTGCGCAGTGCCGGTATAAAGTATCCCAGGTAATAGGCAGCCAGCACCGGGTAAATTGAAACATCCACCCAGGAGACCACCCAGTTCATCCAGCCGCCCATGAAACCCACGAATGGACCGAAGGCCACCTTGAGCCAGTGATAATACCCTCCTTCCACCGGCATCATGGACTGCATCTCACGGACCATCAGCATGTTCGGGATGCTGAAAAACAAAGGGGTGAGAATGAACAGCAGGATCGCCAGGCCGGGACCCGACCAGCCGACCATTGGCTCTGCGCCAAACGACCCGCCGCACACCGTGAAGTAGATCAACCCAAACAGCGGCAGGAGTGTCAGCTCTCGCTTCAATTTGCTTTTTTCTGCCGTGATGGATTGTTCCTCAACCAGCTTCCCCGCCACAGTCGTCTTCATTGTGCCCTCCACAATCAGAACATTCTCTTCTTCCTCAAAAAATTAGCGGACAATCACTCTTGTGATTGTCCGCTTTGTTCACTCTAGGCAACTGCCTCCTTGCTCATATCCCGGATGCCATATGGGAAACCATATTCAGCCATCCTGTCCATGAAGGGGACCGGGTCGAAGGCCTCCGGGCCAAGCACGCCCGCTCCTTTCCATT
>JBLMZU010000396.1:0-6590 GCA_050258995.1 Bacteroidota bacterium | reverse complement strand
AACATTCTATGTCCGCACGACCGCCGGGTCTGGCAAGGTCAAGCGCATTAATAATAATGGGGACGTTCAAATCGCCCCCTGTGAAGCGAATGGGAACCCGATTGGAGAGTGGGTCAACGCTCATGCCGTCGAAGTCACGGATCCGGAGACGGCTGACCTTGTCCAGCGTTTGCTCGAGAAAAAATATGGGATTGTCCAGGTGAAGGCTTTTGCAGCCGCAACGGCCCTTCGCCGGGAAAAATATACCGTTCTCAAGATCAGCCTTTCGTAGAGCTACGCCGCGGCATTGACCAGATCGTGGATCCACCGGCGGGACAGGAAGCGCCAGGAGACAATGAATGCCTTGAAGGCTTCCTCCAGCAGTACGAGGGCGTAGACCCCATAGACCGGCAGGTGCAGGACAAATCCGCCGATCAAGGCTGCCGGCACACCGATCATCCAGATCGAGATGAGCTCGGTGAACATACAAAAGCGGGTATCGCCACCGGCCCGCAGTGAACCGATAAAGATCATGAAGTTGAATACCCTTAACCAGGAGGAAAAGGCATAGACTGTCATTAAGCCCTTCAGATCCATGATCGCAGACACCGAGAGGGGATACAGCTCGGCGACCGTGCTGCGTAGGGAAAGCACGATCATACCGGCCAGGATCGCCATCCCAACGCCCAGAATGATGAATCGCCGTCCATATTCAAAAGCAACATCCTTTTCACCGGCGCCGATCTTGTTGCCTACCATCACTGCGCAGGCATTGCCCAGCCCAATGAACAACACAAACATCAATTCTTCGATGGTGGCATTGATGTTGACTGCGGCAATGGCATCCGTTCCGATACGGGCATAGACCGCGTTATAGGTTGTAATCCCAAACGACCACAACACTTCATTGATGGCTGCCGGCATGGAGGTCTTGAGCACGGTCAGTGCGAAAGGACGGCTGAAATGAAAGAATGTCAGTGGATTCGCCGCCAGGGGTGTTTTCAAGGCATAGACCAGGATCAACAGGAAGATGCATTCAAACGTCCAGCCGAAAGCAGTGGCAATGGCTGCGCCACGCACACCCAGTTCCGGGAAGATGCCAATTCCGAAAATCAGAAGATATCCCAGGATCGTTTTAAGTCCTAGGGCGACCACCGCCACAAGGACGGTGATCTTCACCATGGTAATGCTCCGTAAAACAGCAATATAGGAGACCGCAATCGCCATCATGATGTAGCTAAATCCAGCGATCCGCAGGTAGCTGCTTCCGATCCGGATCACCTCGCGGTCCTCGGTATAAAAACGCATCAATGCCTCGGGGATCAAAGTAGCCGCCAGTGTAAAACCGGCAGCCACCAACACGGCAATCGCAAGGCAGATCCCCAGTACTCTGCGGATATTTTCCACGTCCCTTTTGCCCCAGTACTGGGCGGTAAAGATCGCCATGCCGCTCGTCACACCAAACAGGAACAGGATCAGCAGGAAGAAGATCTGGTTGGCCAGCCCCAGTGCCGCCACGGAGCTCTCCCCCAGCTGGCCAACCATCAATACATCGATCATGCTCAGGCTGGCAGTGATCAGCTGCTGGAACGCGACCGGGATGGCCAGCGCCAGCATATCACGAACAAACACACGGTCGCGCAGAAATGAAAGGTTCACAGATTGAAATAAGGGAACGGGAATTTTAGATTCTCCCGCGGACTCGGTCGAGCAACATCCCTGCTGTCCGCGGGAGTTCGTCAGGAGGAATGAGAAGCAGGCTTGCTACCGGCTGATTTCCTCTCCGCTATCTGCCACCCAGGGCTTTATGCTCGCTGAATACCGGTTCATCATCCGGCGCTTCTCGCAGCACGTACAGCGGCCGGCCCTTGGCTTCATCGTAGATCCGGCCGATGTATTCCCCGAGAATCCCCAGGCAGATCAGCTGCACACCGCCCAGGAAGAGAACCGCGATCAGGGTGGTGGCCTGGCCGGAAAACGCCCGCGATCCGGTCACGCGCATGTAAATGACAACCGGAATGGCGATGGCAGCAATCCCGGCCGAGATAAAACCGAAGTAGGTGGCAACCTGGAGGGGAAAATAGGAAAAACCGGTAATGGCATTGATCGCAAGGCGGAACATTTTGCGGAAGGGATACTTTGTCTCACCCGCGACGCGGGCAGCCCGTTTGTACTCCACGCCGATCTGTTTGAACCCCACCCAGGATGACATGCCGCGTGGAAAGCGGTGGCGCTCGCGCATTTGCTTCAACACGTTGACCACCTTGCGATCCATCAGGCGAAAATCACCTGTATCGAGCGGGATCTTGACATCGGTGATGCGATAGATGATGCGATAAAACATCGACGCGGTCCACAGCTTGAACCAGGTCTCGCCCTCGCGCTCGGCGCGGACCGCATAGACGACCTCATATCCTTCCTTCCACTTTTTCGCCATCTCCAGGATCAGCTCGGGCGGGTCCTGCAGATCTGCATCGATAATGACCACCGCATCGCCTCGTGCATAATCCCAGCCGGCCGTAATGGCGATCTGGTGACCGAAATTACGCGCAAAGATCACCGGGCGGACGCGCACATCCTCTTTTGCAAGGCTGCGAATGACATCCGTCGAGCCATCGGTCGAGCCATCATCCACGAGCACCAGCTCCCAGGTCTCTCCCGTGGAGTCCATAACCTCTTTCACACGGCGATAAAGCTCGGGCAGGTTTTCCAATTCGTTATAGATCGGCGCAACAATGGAGTAGGTAACCTTCATACTTTATTCTTTCTTTGGAATAGGCATTGGTCTGGAGGAGGACTTCTCATGGATCGCGGGATCGAGCTCAGCTTGTGAAGAAGAAACGGCTGTGTCCACTATCTCCGGCGAGGCTGTATTTTCCTTCCGATCAGCAGCAGGATGGTCCCGTCCTTGTCTGGCCTCCTGCATGGAGGCGTTCTCCAGACGGTCGGTGGCCCGGCGGCCCCACTTCCGCCCGGGAGGATTGATCTTTTCTTCAGGCATGACGAACTGGTTTGCCCCATCATCATCAAACGGAGGCTGGCCCAGTATCTTTCTCCGCAGGTATCCAAAGATGACAACCGTGGTTGCATAAAGCGGCACGATCAACAACGCTCCCAGGATCCCTTCGAGGATGGTTGCGATCATGATGATGACAAAGACCAGCGCCTCATTTATGTGCACACTGCGTCCCATGACGATCGGGCGCAGGAAAAAATTCTTCATGCCGATCAACACCAGATACGCCAGAACCGTGATGCCTGCCACCCAGAAGTTCGAGAGGGGGATCCAGGAGGAGCCCTCCAGTAGGGCAACGGCGACGGCAAACCCGGCGGCGATGAAAGGTCCTACATCTGGAATCAGGGTTAGCAAACCCGCGATCACGCCCAGCACGAGCGCGCCAGGGATGCCGATCACAGTCCACGCAATGGTAAATACCACTCCAACGATCAGCATCAGAACGATCTGCCCACGCAGGTATCCCATCCAGACCCGGCGGATCCGCTGGTAGAGCTCCTGCAGCTCGGGGCGGTAGGGCGGCGGCGCAAAGGCGATCAGGCCGTCACGCATGTTCGGCCACTGCGAAAGAAAAAAATGGATGCTGACAATGGTGATCAACAGCCACAGTATATTGACCGAAGTCGTCTCCAGCAATTGGAGGGCTTTTTCGGGCAACGGGGTGAGGATCGTATTTTGGAGCTGGAACAGACCTGTGCCCAGCTCGTTCAAGCGGATGACCAGCCCGCCCAGCCGGATCGGGTTGGCGAGTATCGTCTGAATTTGGGTGGCAAGATCCAGCACATCCTTGACCACAATCTGCGCCTCATCATAAAAGATCGGCGCCAGGGTCGCGGGAATGCCAATCAGCAGGATCAGGGCTGAGAAAAAAACCAGGTTGACCGCGGCTGTGCGTGACATGCGCGTACGGGTCGAAAGATAAACCACCGCGGGATCAATCAAATAGGCCACAAACGCGGCAACAGCAAATACCCGGACGGCAACCCGCGCGTAAATCAGAAAGGCGATGACCGCGATGAACAGGATCATCGCGGCAATATATCGGAACGTCAAGCTCCACTTTACATCACCGTTCATAGCAAGCGTTTCACTGCCTCCAGCGTAGGTTCAATGATCGGAGCGGGTTGGACTGCCTCCATCGCGGCCCGCACATCCTTGAGGCCGCTGCCGGTATTTAACACCAGGATCGGGTCTTCGCTTCCAACCACACCCGAGCCGATCGCCCTGACGAGACCGGCGTACGCGGTGGCCCCGGCCGGCTCCGCAAACACACCGACCCGGCCAAGCTCCGCGATCGCCTTCAGAATCTCATCGTCTGATACATTAACGTACGTCCCTCCCGTTTCCTTCGCGGCGCGGACCGCCCGGACGCCATCCCGCGGGAGATCCACGGAGATCGAGTCGGCAATCGTTGTAGCAGAGACAGGTGTGATCGTCTCGGTGTTCCCGTGGAACGCGTTCGAGATCGCCGCAGAGCCCTCCGCCTGGACCCCGATAATGCGCGGGATGCGCGGCAGCCAGCCCAGCTGATAGAGATCCTTGAAACCTTTATGGATTCCGGAGATGATATTTCCATCCCCCACCGAGACAAAGACGGTCAGCGGCGGGTGGTCCAGGTCGGCGCCATATTCATCATGCCATTTCTGGTGCGCGGTCTGCCACCACTCCCAGATCTCGAGAGCAGCGGTCTTTTTTCCTTCTGCCGTGAAGGGATTGTAGCCTGTGTTGCGACAGTACCAGCCAAACTCATTGGAAGCCTTGACCGTCAGGTCAAATGCATCATCGTATGTGCCATCCACCAGGATCACCTTAGCGCCAAAGACCAGCAATTGAGCCACCTTGGCCTGCGGGGCAGACTTGGGCGCAAAGATGATCGCCTTCTGCCCCACCGCCGCAGACATCCCCGCCAGCGCCGCGCCAGCATTGCCCGTGGAAGCCGTGACCACCACGTCCGCAGCGATCTCCTGGGCACGGGCCACAACGATGGCCGAAGCACGGTCCTTGAAGGAGGCCGTGGGATTGCGAGACTCGTCCTTGAGCCACAGGTTTTGCAGACCCAGCTTTTCAGCGGTACGGGTCAAATGATAAACAGGCGTCCCGCCGGCCGCGTGGAGAGGAGTCGCCTCTCCTTCCGGTTCCATGACAGGCAGCAGCGGCAGATACCGCCAGAGCGAGGGATCATGCCGGGAGAGAATGTCATCCGGCTTGTACTTGCTCCTGATCGACTCGTAGTCCAGCACCACATCCAGGTTCCCACCATCCTTTGGACAGGTGTAGGTGACATCATTGGGAGAGTACTCCTCTCCACATAGCGAACAGCGATAACCCACGAATTTATTCATGTGTGATTCCTCTTGTGGCACCAATTGTACCCCGCACATCTCTAAAGAGGATAAGAAGAAATGTGCCGGGTAGACCCCGCTCGCTACATAAAACGGAGAAAAACGCGCGGAACGTCCGCCGCACGTCCAGGAAAAGTGAGCTGATGGTTTTTAGGGGTGAAGACGGATTTTTCTTGCAAACGTATACGCCCCGGCAACGAGGATGGCGAGAATCAGGAGTCCATACAACGCAACGGATGGGGAAGCTGATCCTTGCACAGGTTCCGGGATCATTGCCAACACCGGGGTAGGGACAGGAGTATCGGCGGCTGGGAAATCGATCAATGGTCTTCCATTCATCGAAAAAACAAACAGAGCAATGGCATGATATTCCCCATCCTTTAAGATCCCCGGACTCTGTGGAGGATGGGTCGCCTTAAGAAAAACAGACAGTGCCTGTACCGATTCAAACCGGGAAAGATGATCCTCCTTCACAAGCGCCGGGACAACAGTGGGAATCGGAAATCCCAGGTCGCCGGGATGCCCGGCATGGCAGCCGCGTCCCCAGCAATTCTGGTGATCCTCCTCCCAGATGCCGCGAAACTCGTCCGTCAGCCCCTGGCCCACGTCGCCGTGACAGGTCATGCACCAGTGCCAGTAGAGGTTGCGCCCCAGCTCATATTCGGTGGGATTCTTGGGGAGCGGCGGTTCGGCCAAGGGATCGTATGTAGGTGTCGGGGAAACAACAGCCTGCTGGGCTGCCATTATTTGAAAAGGATAAATCACCAGCAGGATAAAGAATGGCAGAGACAGGGCAGCAAACTTCAACGGCGTCTTCATTGTGAATGAAATCACATAAAGTATACCCCCGCCTTAAAGTTAAGAAGCTTTCTTAGACCTGCAACTTTAATTCCTTGGCCTTCAACAAATCCCCTCGGGCAGCAGACGCACTTCCCTACTATTCCTGTCCACCAGTTCCCAGTCCAGGATGCCTTCCGCCACGGGAGACCCATCGGTATGGGCCATGCCCACATAGCGGGAACCACCCGTATTCGTTGTTTCGATCTCGTGTGTGGATATGTTCAGCATCTCTCCCCATATCGCCAAGGATAGATACTGGATCTGGATGCGGCGTGTGGCAATCATCAGGCCCGCTTCCGCCAGCTTTACGGGCGGCCAGCCCCGGGCAGAAAGCTCCTGCGCAGCCGCCTCCTCGGCATAATTTACATAAATCGCGTTATTGACATGATCGTAGGAATCCAAATCCATCAATT
>JBLMZU010000395.1:0-3757 GCA_050258995.1 Bacteroidota bacterium | reverse complement strand
ATCACGTATCCATCAACTGCTATCTCATCATCAGCCATAGGACGAATCTCTGCAGTCGGACCAGGCTCTGATCCCGCGTTCGGTGTTTCTGCGGTTGGGAGCGCGGCGTCGATATGCTCCTTCGCTAGCACCACTGCCTCGCCACTCTTCTTGTCGCAACCGCTCAGGCCAATCGTTAACAAGAGCATTCCAACAAAGCTGGTCACCGATGAGCTGATTAAAACAAGAGCCAAGGCGCAGATCGTCAGCCCGCGCGACAAAACATTCATTTCATGAACTCCTTCAAAATTCAAATCGCCCCTGGATCCACCCATATATAGAACAAACGAAGGTAGCCAGGAAACTGTTATAGAAGGGGGATATGCCGCGCGGTTCGTCCACAGACGGGAATGTCTGCTATTACGCAAAACAGGGACATTCTCGGCGTTTTGATCGTGACAGCGCTCCTATTGCTGCTGCCGCTGTTGGGGATGCAGCTTAACGGCGGAGTGAACTGATCCCTGATGGATTTCGCTGTCGCAGGCATTCTCCTGGCGGGCACCGGTCTGATGTATGTGCTGCTGGCGAGGCGGGCGGGCAACCTCGCCTACCGGGCTGCCGTTGACATTGCTCTTGGGGCGGCACTCCTGCTCCTCTGGGTCAACCTGGCTGTCGGCATCATCGGGTCGGAGGACAACCCAGCCAACTGGCTGTATGTCGGGGTCCTTGCCGTTGGGTTTATGGGTGCCATCCTCGCCCGCTTCCAGCCGCCTGGAATGGTGCGCGTGATGCTTGTAACGGCTCTCGCCCAGGCGCTGGCTGCTGCAATCGGGATGATGATCTGGAAGCCCCAGGCCAATTCTCCGCAAGCGATCATGGGCGTGCTGGTGGTGATCGGTGTGAACGTGTTCTTCATCACGCTATCCTTGCATCGGCCCTGCTGTTTCGACGTGCAAGTGTTGCCTCGAACCGCCTGACTTGAGCCGCAGATTTCAAGGATCAAGCCGCTGCAGTAAAGGAAGCAAGCTGCCTCACACAGACGTTTTGATGAGCTAAACCTGTAGTATCAGACGCGAAAAAAAGCACTCCTGTGCAAAAGAGCGCGGGAGTGCTTTTTATGCCCGGGAAAGAAGTGAAGCCATTCCCCAAAGCAGCCAGATCCACCATTTTATCGCCAGGAAAAAAGAAATGGTATGCCTTTGATGAGAAAGGTCATACCATTGAAGATCTGTGCGTCCCCGGCGCGGGTCGAACGCGCAACCACCAGATTCGAAGTCTGTTACTCTGTCCATTGAGCTACGGGGACAATCTGTACCTAGATGCTTAGGTTTACGGACAAAATTCTAACATAAACTTTTGGTTTTAAAAGCCCAAAATTCATGGTAGGGGGAAATGAGACGCGCCTGAACGGTCATCGAGGCGGCAGCTCATACATCAGCCCGGCCTTGTCATAAAATGCCAGATTCCCATTGGATCTGATCACCACGTAGTCACCATATCGATACTCTGCACCTTCATACAGTCGTTCCTCTCCATCCTCCGCTCTTACGATCAAGGGCTCAGTCTCAACCGACCCGTCAAGATAGCTTGATGTCATCAAATAGGAATCGCCCAGCTGCATGATAATGATTGTGCGCGGCAATGCACTGTTATCGGACCAGGCTCCAATCGTATCTTCGGCAATGCCCGGCCCCCTGGAGTCTTGAGCGATGTTCCCATTCAAACTGCGGCTGTCAGGCTGAGCGCCTAATTCGGGAGTGTAGTGACTATATGCCCAGGTCATATTCTGGTCCGCTGTGTCGGCCGGTGGGAAATAATATCCCTCCTCTTGGGGAGGAGAGACGGTAGTTGCCAGGGAAGCTGGTCGCTTTGAAAATAAATTATTGGAGGCTGCAATGCTAAACACATTTCCTAGTAGTAGTAAAAACCCAAAAACCGTGAGGGCATATACCTGCAGGCTCTTGTTCCTTTCGGGTGCTGGGACATGTTGCTCATCAGGCAGATTCGCATCTGGCATATCGCGACAGAAAGGATGCTTCTTCATTGTATTTCTCCATGTGTACCTTATCCAGCCCTATTCTAGGAGAAAGGCGCAACTCATCGCATTGGCATTTCATTTCAATAGGTTACAGTCTGCCCCCTGCGGTAGGAACGATTCGCTCGCTGGCCCTAGCCAACCAGGGTCCCAACAGTGACAGCACCGGGACCGGAGGCAAAATTTTGGGGCCACACCATCCCAACAGGAGTGAAAAAAGCCGGTCCGTCTTTTCGTCTATCCGCTTTCCTTCGTGTTTGAGGCATATTTCGTATATTCCCCGCCTGGTGGCCAACCTCTCTTCATTCCAGGGGTCGCGTTTTTATCATGGATGTCCCATCACAAGCTTCACCTGGGCCTCGTCACTGGCCTGGACCAGGATGCTCGCGTCCTCCCGACCTATGCTGTGGATGACCGGCTGGTGGAAAGTAATAGAAACTGCCATGCCAGAGTCGTGGACCATGGGACGCCTGGCTGCCAGCCTGGCATGGAACGGGGATCCCTTCGGCTTTCACCTGGCATAATGAGCTTGCTCAGAAAAGGCTACCAATTGTGTGGTTGCGTTGCGGTAGCTTCAATCCTGGCTGATGGTATGTCCCATTTCTCTAAAGTTGTGAATTCATTTACAAGGATACATTGGAACCTTTCCTTCGATTTTCCCGTATAAAAGATGGAAGGAATAAGATGTCCCGCCGCTCTGTTTTGATACTTGGACTGGTTGCACTGCTCCTGGTAACGCCGGCGCCGATCCGCGCCTGGCGGCTGGATCATTTAACTCTGCAGCGCGTTCCAGTTCCCGCCGTCCTGCGTTTCATGGCGGGGGAGTCACTGGCTGACCTAGATGGGGACGGTGTGCCAGAACGGCTAACGCTTACACAAGGCAGGGCCGCCATCTGGACGGGGACGCAACTACGCTGGCAAAGCCCACCGGCCTGGCAGGTGACGGAGGGCCAGATCACCAGCCTGAACCGGGATGGAAGCCCCGAAGTCAGCCTCCTGGTGGAGACCTTTCAAGCCCTGGCCGGTGGATGCCTGGCTGCCACATGGCGGCCGGATCGAGGCTTTCCATGATGCGGGTGGGATGTCCTGCCATATCATCCTGATCGGTTGGAAGCAGGGCGCATATCGCGAGTTGTGGGCAGGCTCTGCCATGGCGAACCCAGTCAAACGCTTCACGACGGTCGATCTTCTGGGTACCGGCGCCCAGTACCTGGTGACGCTGGAAGGGGAATATGAGGATCCACTATCTGCCCCGGCCCGGCGTCTGAAGCTTTGGGAATGGAACGGATTTGGTTTTACGGTCGTCAATGAATTGGATGATTCGTTCCCCTTGATGGGTATTGCCATTGCACAAACATCGAACAGGCAGGAAGTGATCCTTTCTCCTTGAAGGGCCTGTCTCCAAAAGCAGGGCACATTTGAGACCTGCCAAAGACGTATTTTGGGGAATGTCAGGCTGCCCCGCCAGGCGGGAGCTTCGAAAAGCCTGATCTATAAGTGAAACGCGGGAGGGTCCATGAAGACAACATATCGTATCCTGTGGGGGATGATGAGCATCCTGGTCGTGATCTCGGCGGCCTGCAGCCCCGGTGCAGTACCACCGGTCAGCCCTGCTCCTTCGGTTGTAGCCTCGGCCTCGGCTGGAGCGCCGTCCGAGGCGCCAACGCAGACTGCATCCGTACTGCCAGCGGACGTGCATGGGCCGGCCTTTGCCGCGTTCCAGCCTGTGGCAGTGAACCTGCC
>JBLMZU010000394.1:0-7457 GCA_050258995.1 Bacteroidota bacterium | reverse complement strand
TCGCCGGGCTGGGGGGAGCCTGGGTCCCACTCGAGGTTACGGGGCCGGCCTTCCGGGCCGTCGGCCATCTTTCGCCGGTTGCCTGGGGTATGGATGGATTTGAAAATATCATTGCCCGCGGGCTGGGATTCGAATCGGTGCTGTTACCGGCAGCCGCTCTGCTTGGGTATGCCATCTTCTTCTTCACCATGGCGGTCTGGATGTTTAGAAAGGCGGAACGATAGACCTGTCCGGGTGGACAGGGGAAAACCCACCTCTCGCATGAGGTCTCCTCAGCTCAGATGCGTATACTATTAATGTACACAAAAGGAGCATCGCTATGAAAGTAAATCGAACGGGTCTATTCTGGGGAATTTTATTGATCGGAGCAGGTGCCATTGCCCTTGGCCAGCAGTTGGGGTACATCCAGCAATTCACGGATCCGCAGTTCTGGATCTGGGTCTTTGCCATTATCAGTCTGGCATCTGTTGTCGAATATGCCTTGAGCGGCTGGAAGCAGTGGGGCTGGCTGTTCCCGGCCGGGGCCCTGGGTGGCGTGGCCCTGGTAATAACCCTGGCTATCAATAATGTGAACAGCGCCGCGGTTGCCTCGCCCATCTTCTTTGGCCTGCTGATCCCCTTTGCGGCCGCCTACCTGACCGACCGGACACGCAACTGGTGGGCTTTGATCCCGGGCGGTATCATGCTGTTCCTGGCTCTTACCCTGCTGCTGGTTGATAATGTTGGCGGGGAATGGGTGGGTGCCATGCTGTTCCTGATGTTTGCCCTGGCCTTCCTGATCGTGTACCTGACAAACCGGACGCGTACCTGGGCATTGCTGGTCGCTTACATTTTCGGTGTACTGAGTCTTGCACCGATGCTGGCCGCTTTTGACGACATGGCTGGCTATTTTGGAGCGATCCTCATGTTCGCGATCGCCCTGCCGTTTTTTATTGTCTATTTCCGCTCGCCGGAAAATAACTGGTGGGCCATCATTCCGGCCGGTGCTTTAAGCGTGATCGGTGTGATCGCAGCAGTTGCTATTACAGGATTAATTACGGATATCACCAGCGGTGGATATGTCAATGCCTTCCTGATGGCGGGTCTGGCTGCAACCTTTGCGGTGCTCTGGATGCGGCATCACAAGGACTGGGCCCGGATCGTCACCATTGTTCTGGGTATCCTTGCGGTCGCCTCCCTGTTTTTCTTCGGCTATTATGAGCTCTTCTGGCCGGTTGCTTTTATTTGTGGGGGAATCTATCTTCTCTATATCGCATTACGTCCGAAGCAGGCTGCCTGACCTGTCTGTTCGGACAGTGGAGAACTCCCCTTTTGAGACGGGAGTTTTTTATTCAGAACGGGTATCTTAAACGGAGTTGTCAAAGGAGCAAAAATGGCCATCGATCAAACGAGAATTTTCGAACTGGCGGAACAGACTGTTGTGTTGGACGATTTTCCTGCGGAGGGCTGGATCCTGGACATCGGCGGAGGAGGCGAAGCGGTGATCGGTCAGCTCAAGAAGTCCCAGGTGGTCGCCATCGATATACTGCCCCGCGAACTGGCGGAAGCCCCATCCGGTCCATTGAAGATCGTCATGGATGCCCGCGAGCTAAAATTCCTGGATGGCACCTTCGGCACGGCGACGGCATTTTTCAGCTTCATGTTCATCCGTCCGGAGGATCGTGAAACCGTGCTGCGTGAGATCTTCCGTGTCCTGGCTCCCGGGGGGCAATTCCTGCTGTGGGATATCGATATTCCGCAATGCTCGGAAACCGAGGGCAGCATGCTGGTATTTCCCCTGCAGGTGAGACTCCCTTCCGGCGTCATCCGCACCGGCTACGGCACGCCATACACCGAGAAATGCACGACGCTTCATGACTACATCGTCCAGGCCGGCGGCATCGGTTTTAAATGGATCGAACAGGGTTTTGCAGGACAAACCTTCTTCTGTAAATTTCAAAAGCCGTAAAGAAATGATCTTACAGGATCCATCCTGTCCATTCGGACAGGCTAAAACTCTCCCGCTGATGGGGGAGAGTTTTGACTCGCAACGATAAGATGTATATAAAGGAAAATACCCATGAACGCAACCCTGACTGCACTCTCGTTCTGGCTTCACTCGCTTGCCATGATTATCTTTATCGGGCATTACCTGCTGCTGGCCGTGATCTACCTGCCGGCAATACGCCAAGGCACACTGGATGTGACCGGACCGATCCTCAGCGGCATCTCCAGGCAAAGCCGCCTTTGGATGTACGCATCCATTTTTGTCTTCTTCATCACAGGCGTCTACCTGATGTTCGCGGATCCAAACTATCTGGGCCTGGGCAACTTTGGAAATATCTGGAGCGCCATGATGCTGCTCAAGCATCTGCTGATCCTGGTCATGATGGGCGCGGGCTTCTGGTTCAATGCCATCTGGCGGGTGGGTCCCATGCTGAGCTCCCGCAACAGCGCCGAGCAGGCATACAGCCGCTTCAAACTCTATGTCAATATCATGGCGGTCAGCGGTGTGCTGGTCCTGCTGCTGACGGCCGTGGCACAGATTCAATAACAGGAGGAGAAGTGCGGCATGGACCATGTCGTTTATGTGGATGCCAAAGCAGGCGAGCTCGAAAGACTCCTGGCCGGAGAGAAAACGATGATCGTCCGTGGCGCGGCGGGACGCAAGCTCCCTTATGGACGCGTTCAACCGGGAGACCGCCTGTATTTCATCAGGAACAACGGTGATGGCATCGTACAGGCCAGTGCTGTTGTGACCGAAGTCACCAACTCGGAAAAGCTGACGGAAAAACAATCTGCAGATCTGCTGAAAGCCAGCCAGTCAAAGTTGAGCCTCACGCCTGGGCAGATCAAGCGCTGGGCAGGCAAACGTTATCTGGTTCTTATCGAAGTGACAGACGTCCATCCAACCGGGTCATTTACAATTGACCGGAGCAGCTATGGCAATATGGATGACTGGCTCCTCGTGGAGAAAATTGAAAAGGTCAGGACATAATACTTTGGAAATCTCCTGGAGTAAGGCACGAAAAATGAATCTCATCATCCGAATGTATCAAAACGAAGAGGATTACTGGCGTATCCGCAGTTTCCTGCGCCAGGTTACCCTGCTCAATGAGCGCCATGATTATTCCTGGCCGCTCCTGCGCTGGGATTACTGGGTCTGGCATGTCAATATGAACATTTTTCATTTCAAGCTGGAGGAGGTCGTTCATCTTTGGGAAGCGGATGGACAGATCGCCGCGGTACTCAACCCGGACAGCCCCGGAGAGGCCTTCTTCCAGGTCCATCCTTTGTATCACAGGGAAGCGCTGCTTTGTGAAATGCTGGATATGGCAGAGGCGCGGCTTCCCAGGCATAAAGAGGATGGCAAAAAGGAATTGATCGTCTGGGTCAATGAGAAGGACTTGATCCACAAGGATCTCCTGACCCGGCGTGGTTACATTCGCTCGAGGTACAAGGCGGAACATATGCGCAGCCGGCTCCTGACCCAGCCGGTAGCGCAGTCCGTTCCCCCGGCGGGATACGCCGTCCGGGCCCTGGGCGATGAGAGCGAGCTGCCTGCCCGCAGCTGGCTTTCGTGGAAGGCTTTCCACCCCGATGAGCCCGATGAAAAATACCAGGGTTGGGAATGGTATCGGAATGTCCAGCGGGTTCCACTGTACCGGCGCGACCTGGATATCGTGGCGGTGGCCCCGGATGGCGGGCTGGCGGCCTTCTGCACCGTCTGGTTTGACGATGTGACCCGCAGCGCGGTTTTCGAGCCGGTCGGGACGCATCCGGATCACCAGAAGCGTGGGCTGGGAAAAGCCGTCATGAGTGAAGGGTTGCGCCGCGCCCAAAAGCTGGGCGCGACCCTGGCAACGGTCAGCTCCTATTCGGACGGGGCGCATGCGCTGTATGCATCCATGGGCTTTACGGAGTTCGATCTGCTCGAGCCATGGATCCGGGAGTGGTAGGTATAGAATAAAAAGGATGGCTGTATGAACTCGAACGACGAAATTTTTTCACTTGTTCGCACCTTTCAGGAAGGCTATATCCAGCGTGATGCAAATCAGGTTGAGGCGTTCATGGAATTATTCACGGAGGAGGCAGAGGTGATTGGCACGAACGGCGTCCGCCCCGGCAGGGACGAATGGTATATGGACCGCGCCTCGGCCCGTGAACTGGTGGCGGGTGACTGGGAAGGTTGGGGCGACCTGCGCCTCGACCTGGATGCCGTGTCCATTCACAGCCGGGGAGAGGTGGGCTGGATCGCTGCACCTGCCACCGTGACCCAGATCATTGGCGAAGAGAATTACCAGTCGTATCTGAGCTTTGTAAAACAATATCTCGATCGCCCGGATCTGAGCGCCGAACAAAAGCTGCTTTTCATCTTACGCGGTGGGACCAATACCGTCTATGAGCTGCGGCGCGGGGAAAAGTTCGTCTGGGCGCTGCGGTTTACGGCAGTGGTCGTTCAGGAAGAGGATGGCTGGAAATTTGCACAGATGAACTTTTCCTTCCCAACTGTCTACTTCCCCGACGTGCGCTTGATGGAATAAGTGGAAGGTCAGGGAAACGATGTTAAACGGAACCATCTCACCGCTTGAAACGAAGCGCCTGATCCTGCGTCCCATGCTGCAGACGGATTTCGAGGCGCTGCTCCTGATCTTTACCGACCCGAAAGTAATGGCGGCATTCAATCACCCTCCCTTCACCCGCGAACAGATGCAGCGCTGGCTCCAGCGAAATCTCGATCATCAGAAAGAGTTTGGTTATGGGTTATTCTCTGTCATTCTCAAACAGAGCGGCGGGCTGATCGGCGACTGCGGTCTGGAGCAAATGGAAGACCAGGGTGCGGCCGAGCTTGGCTATGATTTCCGCAGCGACTCCTGGAACCAGGGATTTGCGACCGAGGCGGCCAGGGCCGTGCGTGATTGTGCCTTCGATGTGTTGAAGCTCCCGCGTCTGATCAGCCTGATCCGCGTGGGCAATCTCTCCTCGAAGCGGGTGGCGGAAAAAGCAGGCATGACTTTGGCCGAGGAATTTCCCCGATATGGAATCCAATATTGGAAGTACGTCCTGGAAAATGGCCGGGATCATTGACATCCTCCTCAGCCGCAGGAGCGTCCGCCAGTTTACGCCCGAACCGGTGGACCAGGAAACGTTGATCCTGCTGCTCAAAGCTGCCATGGCCGCGCCGACGGCCTGCAACAGCCAGCCGTGGGAATTCATTGTTGTAACCGAACAGGAGACGCTCGAGCTCATCCGCAGCAGGTTCCTGTTCGCACGCTATAACGCTCCCGCTGCCATTGTTGTATGTGGCAATCCTGGGACGGCGAACAACACCGCGGCGCGCGAGCACTGGGTCCAGGACTGCAGCGCCGCCACAGAAAATATTCTGATCGCCGCGGCCGGTATGGGATTGGGCGCGGTCTGGATCGGCGTGTTTCCCTATCCCAGCAAAATCAAACCGCTGTCCGAAGCCCTCGGCATCCCGGAAAATGTGATACCGTTGAGCATGGTCCTCGTCGGTCATCCTGGAGAAAAAAAGCAACCGCGCACGCAATATGACGAGCACAAGGTCCACTGGCAATGTTACGAGCCGCGCAAGCGCAAGCCAAAGATCAAGAATGCCAAATATCTCCCCTGATGGGTGACCCACATGCCAAAGACCAAATTGATCCTTCTCGAGGGCATTCCAGGCTCCGGGAAATCCACTACAGGCAACTATTTGCAAACATTCCTGGAGGAGGCCGGACTGCCTGTGCGCTTTTGGCGTGAAGGCGACTTTGACCATCCTGCTGATTTCGAAGGCGTGGCTTGCCTGACAGCGGGGCAGTACGGGCATTTGCTCGCACGCCATCCAGATCTGGCCGGGCTGTTCGAGGGACAACTTGCCATATGCGGCGCCGATCATATGCTCAAATACCGGAAGCTCCAGCAGTTATATCCAGACCAGATGCCGCCCAGGCTGATTGTCGAATTATCGGGTTACGATGTATACGATGGGCTTCCACTGCAGGAGTATTGCCGCCTGGCCCTCCAGCGCTGGCGCGATTTCGAAAGATCCGCCGAGGCCTCCGATGAAATCACAATCCTGGAATGCTGCCTCCTGCAAAATCCACTGACCGTGATGCTGGCCCGGCACAATGCAGACGCCTCGGTTGCCTGCGAGCAGGTGAAAAAGATATCCGGAATCCTGGAGCCGTTGGCACCCCTGGTGGTCTATCTTCAGCTGTGTGATGTGGGTGCGGCATTACGGCATGTCCGCGCCGAACGTCCAAGGGAATGGGCTGACTTTGTGACCTGGTACCTGACCGGGCAGGCGTATGGAAGGGCGCATCACCTGCAGGGATATGCAGGCGTCATCCAATTTTATGAAATGCGGCAAAAACTGGAAGTGGACCTCCTCCATGATCTATCGATTCGATCTTTGATCCTCGAGCATACGGGTTCAGACTGGGAGCATTATTACCGGGAAATCATGGCATTCGTCAGTCCATATCTCAAAGCCTGAGATATAGAATCCAGCCTGTCCAGTTGACTACCCTATCCACTCGGATAGTCAAGACTCCCCTCACGGCGGGGGAGTTATTTTTCCACCCTTACTACAATATTGGTCGATATCATATCTTTAGGAGAAGAAATGAAGGTCCTGTATATTGTTCTGATCGTCCTGGCGGGGCTATTTTTTCTTGGCTGGCTGGGACTGCAATTCAAGCCGGCGCCGTTTCCCCGTTACGAGACGCAACCACCCGAGTTCAAAACCATCCCTCTGCCTGAAAATCTGCCTGCACCTGTGGAACGTTTTTACCGGGCGGTCTATGGAGAGAACGTCCCTGTGATGGAGTCGGCTGTCTTTCAGGGACGGGCAACGATTCGCCCGTTTATGAATATCCCGCTGCCAGCGCGCTTTATTTTTGTCCACAATGCCGGGAAGGATTACCGCCACTATATCGAGGCGACCTGGTTCGGTATACCAATCATTAAGGTAAATGAAGGCTATGTGGACGGCGCCAGTTTCTTCGAGGCTCCCATGGGAAAGATCTACGACGATCCCTCCACCAACCAGGCTGCCAATCTTGCTGTCTGGGCCGAGGCAGGCTGGTTCCCCTCGATCTGGCTGACCGATGAGCGTGTCCGCTGGGAAGGGGTGGATGACAGAACCGCCCTATTGTTTGTCCCGTTTGAAGACAAGATGGAGTCCTTCGTTGTGCGCTTCAACCCGGAGACGGGAATGATCGACAACATGGAAGCCATGCGATATCGAGACTCCGGTGACCAGGCAAAAAAGATCCTCTGGATCACTACGACCGAAGCCGGCCCCAAAATCGAAGGCACAAACATCAGCTCAGTCGGCTCTGCCACCTGGCTGGATCAAGGCAGGCCGTGGGCCACCTTCGCGATTGAGGAGGGCCATTACAACGCGGATGTCAGCCAATACATCCATCAAAAGGGACGCTAGCGATTTATGTCCTCAGCCTTGCGAAGGT
>JBLMZU010000393.1:0-4238 GCA_050258995.1 Bacteroidota bacterium | reverse complement strand
CTCATCGGCAACCGTGATGGAGGCACTGTTCTCAAAGGAAGTTGCATTGACGTTGAAAAACGGAGAGTCCTCATCGCTCCGCAGATCCTTCGAAGGAGCGTGCGAAGTATAGTAGAGTGTTTTTCCGTCCGCGCCCCAGGCGATGGAGGGCAGCCAGGCCCAGTCGCCATGGGTGTTTAGCGGCGTGATATCCAGCAGGGGCTTCAGATACTTTCCATCAATATCAACGAGGCCGACCTGATCCGGTTGCACGTATGCCAGCCGTCCATCCGGGGAAAACGCAAAATCCATCCCCCACCAGCCATATACGCCGCCATTACTGGCATCCAGGATCTTCCGTTTCTCACCGGTTGTGATGCTGTACCGGGACAGATCGTTGTTTGCCTGCCAGCCCGGCGCCTGGGCGCGCGGCTCCACTGTGGAGTAGGCGATGGAATTTGTGCCGGGGATCCAGTCTGCAAAATGGACGATGTTGGAGAGACCGGTACTGAATGGTTTGCCGCCGTCTGTGCGCACCGCCCAGAGCGTGTTGATCTCCTGGCTGGCGGGCTTGGTGGATTTGCGGGTGAAGATCAGATAACTGCCATTCGGAGAGAGCTTGAAGATGCGCCCATCCAGGTCGCCGGTGGTGACCACAGGGGTGCGGTTGGCCGTGGAGGTATCGATGATCCAGGCGTTGCCGCCGGAGAGATACGCCAGTTTGCCGGGCACAGGCAGGGGCGCGAACGAAGACTGGGCGCCGACCATCATGATCTCGGGCAGGGCATCCTGCAGGATCACGGTCTTGACGACCGATTTGCTGATCTCCACGCCGTTCTCGAGAACGCGCCGGTAGGTCAGCTCCTGGCGGCCGTTGGCGCCCTCCTGCACGAGCCGGGTCTGCCCTTCAGGCAGGGACTCGTTGCGGACCACCTGCCTTTCAAAGGGGATGATCTGCTCCTCCGTTTCGAACACTTCCTTGACCCGGGTGATGCTGACAGCGTCCCCGTTCTTGAGCACGGCATACGGAGCAGGCTCGACCCGATCCTGTTCGCCGACCGTGATTCCTGCCGACTGCAGAGCCTGCGTGACCGTACTCCCCGAGGGGACGGTCACATTGCGCGAGCTGCCGTCGGCGGAAATGTTGATCGTGATGTCCTCACCTGTGACCTGCGGCGCCCGGCAGCCTGACAGCAGGCTCAATGCCAGGAGAATGACAAAAAAACCTGCCTGGAGGCGGAGCGGAGTGGGATGGATGAGGGGAGGGCGATGCATAAATTTCTGACTGGCGCTTCGTCGTGGAGCTGTGACGTGCGCTCAGAAGTAATGTATAATCCGTGCGCTATTTGACGCGGCCGTTGATGGTCATGACTCCATCGGCGATGTTGATGCTCTCGATGCGCAATCCCGTTGCGACAGGACCGAGCGAGCCCATATAGGCTTCCCGGATCATGGCTGCCACCGTGTCCCGCAGTCCTTCGGGGGCCGGCAGTGGGCCGAAGTCGGCGGAAGCGATATCGACCTTGGGCTGGCCGTTCTGGTCCACGCCCACGTCCATGATGATGCCGATGTTGGCGGTGAAAATTCCCTGCTGGGTCTTCCCGTAGATCTTCATCTGGCCATCCCGCAGATAGACCTGCGGATCGGTGATCAAAGGCTGGCCATTTCGCTGCAGTCTCGGGTCCGTTTGCAGGCGCGAGGCGACGTAGGACGTGAGCTGCTCTTCGTTCAGGTTCAACGTGATCGTGCCGGTCTTGGCGGCATCCTGAAAGGCCCGCTGGACTTCGTCCTGAATGCTTTGTGCGTATTCGGTCGATACGGGAACAGGCGGAAGGCTTGAGTAATCGGGGCCGCCCACAGACAGGGTGCAGGCGAGAGATGTCAGTAGCAGTGTAAG
This sequence comes from Bacteroidota bacterium, assembly GCA_050258995.1. Taxonomy (GTDB): domain Bacteria; phylum Chloroflexota; class Anaerolineae; order Anaerolineales; family Villigracilaceae; genus Defluviilinea. Next base: position 2,362 of record JBLMZU010000393.1, on the reverse strand, counting down.
TAGGAAAAATGGTAAGGCGAATTTCGTATTCTTCATTCTTAATCCAAAATTAGTAAGGTTCCTTTCCTTTGGCGGAGCAATTATAGCATGGGCGACTCTCAACCTTCCTCGCAGGACAATGTAGAAATCGAACTGCCTCTTTCCGTACAGTTGGAGGCAATGCTGTTCGTCGCGGCCGAACCGGTAGCGACTGCCCAGTTGGCCACGGCCCTGGATGTCTCCCCGTCGGTGGTCGAGCGGGGACTCAACGAGCTGGGCGCTGCCCTCGCCAGCCGCGGCCTGCGGCTGCAGCGACATGCCGGGCGCGTCCAACTGACGACGGCACCCGAGCTGGCCGACCTGATCGAGCGCTTCCTGGGCCTCGAAGCGACCTCCCACCTGAGCCGTGCCGCCCTGGAGACCCTGGCGATCATTGCCTACCAGCAGCCGGTCACGCGTCCGCAGATCGACGCCGTACGCGGTGTCAACAGCGACAGTATGATGAAAAGTCTGCTGAACAAGGGCCTGATCCTGGAGTCCGGCCGCGCCGACGGTCCCGGCCGGCCGATCCTGTATTCCACCACCCCCGAATTTTTACAGCATTTCGGCCTGAACTCCATCCTCGAAATGCCTCCGCTCGCCAAGCCGGAGGAGGAAGAGGAAACCCACGACGAAATGTTGAAGGGATAGGATGGTTTTGTGTTTGATGCCCATAAAGAATTACGCAAAGCCGGCGCGAGCTTTCAGACCAGATGCCCTCCGGCCTCGGCCTGATCCAGCACATTGAGAATGGTCTTTACCAGGTCACGTGCTGCCTGTTCGCTCAACTCGACGGCCACCCGGGCGGAAGGTCCCATCCCTTCGTTGACAAAGTCTATATTGAGGGCATGCTCAAACGGCGCATTGAAGGGATGGTCGTACGAGACACTGGCCTGCTTCAGCTCGAACCAGCCCTCCCTGCCCTTGCCGCTGCCGTCCACCTGGATCTTTTCCACGATCATTGTGCACATATCGCCTCCTTTTTAAGACTCCGACTTCAGGTATTTGTCTAAAAACGCAAACACTTTTTTCCAGCCATCCACTGCCTGTGCCTGGCGATATGCCTGCGAGTGGTAATAAAAGAAGCCATGCCCGGCACCATCATATCTGTGGAACTCATACCTCTTGTTGTATTTCCTGAGTTCCTCTTCCTGTTGATTGACCTGCTCGGGCGGTGGATTTTTATCGTCGTTCCCAAATAATCCGAGGATCGGACAGGAAAGATCCTTTGTGTATTCGATCGGGGCGACCGGCCGCTTTTCGTCCAGCTGGTCCGGATTCATGACAACATTCCCGCCCCAGCAATCGACGAGCGCATCGAACCCCCGGGCGCGGCAGGCGGCCAGATAGGCGTGCCGGCCGCCGGAGCAGGTGCCAAAGATCCCAACTTTTCCATTCACAAACGGAAGTGCGCGCAGATAATGCATCGCACCGGCCAGGTCGCCGATAGCCTGATCGTCTGGAATGCCTCCGTTGCCGCGCACCCTGGCGGCAATATCCTCCGGCGTGCCATGGCCGGCCCGGAAGTACAGGTTGGGGGTGATGGTGACAAATCCGTGATTGGCAAACTTGAACGTGATCTCCCGGTACCATTCATCCCAGCCGGGCATGTGATGCGCAAGAACCATCGCCGGGAACGGACCCGCTCCCAGCGGGCGCGCCATATAGGCATTGATCGCATCGCCGTTCCAGCCGGTCATGGTCACGGTCTCTGCCAGCAGGCCTTCATACATGTCAGTTTGGAACATCGTCGAACCTCCTTGAGTTGTATATCCAAAACAACAATTACTTTTCGATCAAACGCAGGGTCATGATCTGATAGGGTCTTACATTCAATTGTATCGAATCATTCTCAACATTCAATAGCGATTCGTTCTCTTCAAGCAGGTTCGTCTCCCAGGCGGATTCAAGTGCGAAGCCGGCCCGGACCTCGACCTGCCCCCGCGTTCTCTGGCTCTCGTACAGGCGGACGATGATCCCGTTGCCATCCTCGGCACGTTTTACTGTTTCGATGATGACGTTGGGGGAAGAAACCGAGAGCAAAGAGGAAGGATGGCGGAGGGCAGCGCCTTTTGTTTTTGGCATATAAACGATCAGAGGGTCGTTCAACAAATATGCCTCGCGCTGCGTCTCTTCCTTCCATGAGCCGGCGTGTGGATACAGGCTGTACTTGAAATCATGCTCTCCAAAATCGGCCATCGGGTCGGGCATGGTCGGGGAGCGGAGCAGGGTGATGCGCATGAGGTTGTCGTGGATATCATGCCCGTATTTGCAGTCGTTGAGCAGGCTGACGCCGTAATTGCCTTCGCCCAGGTCGACCCATTTGTGGGCGCAGGTTTCGAAG
>JBLMZU010000392.1:0-4014 GCA_050258995.1 Bacteroidota bacterium | reverse complement strand
TCGATGACAAACCCGCAGGAAAAAGTTGCGTGGCAGAAGATTGTCTCTTTATATGCCCATCCTGATCTGTCCCGCAGTATCTGGCAAACCATAAACACCCTGGTCCCTTATTTTCTTCTCTTCTACCTGTCGATGCGTAGTGTGGAGATTTCCTTCTGGCTGACCCTGCCGCTCACCATCCTGACAGCAGGATTCCTGGTACGGGCATTCATCATCTTCCACGACTGCGGACACGGCTCGTTTTTCAAGTCCCAGCGTGCCAACGACATGCTTGGCATACTCACTGGCATCCTGGCCTTCACGCCGTACTACGATTGGAGACATGAACATGCCATCCACCATGCCACATCTGGCGACCTTGATCGCCGCGGCACCGGGGATGTCTACACCATGACGGTCCAGGAGTACCTCGATGCACCGTGGTGGAAGAAGACGGGATACCGGGTGATGCGCAATCCATTCGCCCTGTTCGTCATCGGTCCCATCCTGGTCTTCGTGATCGGCGAGCGGATCCCCCCGGCCAAAGGGAAACGTGAGATCGCCAGTGTTTGGTGGACCAACCTGGCTCTGGCAGTGATCGTAACGGCAATGGGATTGATCTTCGGATGGCGGAATTATCTGATCACACAATTGCTGGTCGCGTTCTTTGGGACCAGCGTAGGCGTATGGATGTTCTATGTCCAGCATAACTTCGAGGGCGTTTATTGGGCGCGCCACGGCCAGTGGAATTATTTCGAAGCCAGCATGGAGGGGAGCTCCTTTTACAAACTCCCGGCACTCCTGCAATGGTTCAGTGGAAATATCGGCTTCCATCATATCCACCACCTGGGATCGAAGATCCCCAATTACAACCTGCCCAAGGCCTACCGGGAGTATCCCATCTTTCATGTCCAGCCGCTCACCGTGCGCTCCAGTTTCAAATGCCTGAAATGGCGCGTCTATGATGAGGCCAACCACAGGCTGGCAGGCTGGGAGGCTGTGAAGCAATACCGGCAGGGCTCCATCCCCGCCTGAGCGTGGAAATTGTCCTCATAGGCGCCGCCGGTTGTGCGTCTCTTTCTTGTGAGAATCGCACGCTAGTGCGACAGTGACGATCAAGCTCTACGACACGAATGGCAACCTGGCCTGCACCCGCCAGGACACCATCCCGCCCCTCTTCACCAAGGGATACTGGCTCCCCACCATCCCTTGTAACCCATAGTATAGATTGGCAAAGAACTGAACCATAAACGATCACACCCTGGCTATTCATTGGCCAGGGTGCGTTCGTTTTTATTGGCGTCTTCGACCCAGGGAGTTAGGGACAACGGATCAATCCCTGCGCCCACAGGCAGCCACCGCAGGTAGGCTGGGTATTGCCGAAGCAGTCTTCCAGGTTTTCGAGCGCCATCTCGCAGCTGTTGCAGACGGCGCAGGGGGAAAAGTCGAAATCCTGCAGGCGTTTCCGCAGGGAGCGGTATTCCAGGCTGTTCCAAATGCCCGGCAGGTCGCTCTGCAGAACATCACCAACAAAGTGTTCACGGGAGGTCCGTTTCCGGTCTCCGAGGTAATGCTCGTGGGTATAGAGCAGCGGCAGGCACGGGCTGACCTTTCCGTCCCAGCGCACGGCCAGGCTGCCGCGTTCCAGGAAGGGACATTGGTCCACGTTGCGGTTCAGGAAACTGCCGGTCAGCTCGAGCTGGTTCAGGTCCCGCATCACCTCACCCAGGGCCTTCAGGGTCGCCGGATCGACATCCATCTGGGGAACGTGAATGGTGGGACGGATCTCCTGGCCGGCGATCATGTCCAGGGAGCGCGTATACAGGTTCTCCTGCAACAGGGCCTCGTCGTGGGCAAGCACGTTGCTGACCGAGAACTCCGTTGCCCCCAGGCGGGATCCCAGGCGGATGACCTCGCCCAGGTCGTGGATGTTGCGCTTCATGGCGACAAAGGCAATGCCCAGCCTGGGGTAGCCGCTCCAGATCGAAAGACCGAAGCGCTTATACTTCAAAGAGCGCAGATGGGCGAGGTTGGAAAGCACAAGCGGCAGCAGATCCCCCAGGCGCACATCGGCGTAGCACTCGGCGGAGGCGCCGTCGAGCGAGACCCACAGCATATCCAGCTTGAGATCGATCAGCCTGCGGGCCACTTCCTCCGTCAACAGAACGCCATTGGTGATCATGGATACTCGAAAGCCGCGCTCCCGGGCCATCCCCACCAGATTGAGGATCTTTGGGTGCGAAAGCGGCTCGCCGTAACCACCCAGGAAGAGCTCCGGTTTGACAGAGGAGGCTTCCAGGCTGGATAAAATCCTCTCGAACACCTCCGGGGACATGTGCCCATACTGTACGTCCCAGACGTTGCGCATGCAGGTGCTGCAGTTCAGGTTGCACTTGTTGGTCACTTCCAGGTAGACACGCTTCAATTCATGGATCGAAGGATGCAGGTAGGCGCCATGCCCGTTCGGCTCGATGCGGATCTCGTCGCCGGGTGCAATGCCCAGCTCCCGGGCAAATTGTGGAGGCAGGACCAGCTCGCCCCGCTCGTTGACTTTTGCATAGTGGACCTTTGCCATAGCCTGCATGCTCCTGTCGATCGTCAGCTCTCGCTCAAGAGCTGAACCATCTTTTTTTCGATGTCATCCCGGACGCTTCGAAAGACGTTCATCACTTCTTCATCGCTGCCCTCGGCTTTGGCCGGGTCCGGAAAGCTGTGGTGTTTGCGCTTCCCCTTCCCGATCCAGATGGGACATTCCTCGGCAGCCGAATCGCAGACCGTCACCACCAGGTCGGGATCCAGATCCCGGTACTCATCTGCCAGCTTGGACCGCCCGTTGTGCTGGATGCCGATCTCGGCCAGCGCGGCGATCGCCTTTGGATGGACAAAGCCCGCCGGCCTGGTCCCGGCGCTAAAGGCCTGCCAGGCATCGCCCAGCCTTGCATTGACAATGGCCTCCGCCATCTGCGAGCGGCAGGAATTCCCGGTACAAAGAAACAATACTTTTTTCATCCACGACCTCCGGTGTTTTAGGCCATTGTATCGAAAGTCCGGGAGGCCGAATGTTATCGTTTGGTTAAGGATGCGGGCCCTGTCAGGCCGGCTACCGCAGTGCCTCGTCTTCGAGCCACGCCCGGATCTCCTTGCTGGAAGGGAACCGTCCCACGCAGACCAGCCGGTCTCCGATCATCAGGCTGGGATAGGCGAACACCGGTGTGTAGTGCAGGATCTCCTGGGTGGTGGTGACTTCCTGCACATCCAGGCGGAAATCGGGATGCTGCGATTCGAAGCCGGACCGGGCCTGGACGAGCGACCGGGCGATGGAGTAACGCTGGCAACCCTTGTTGCCCAGGATCCTGATGGTGATGGTTTTCATGCTGCCCCTCTGAATATCAGCCTGTTTCAGGCTTCCTGCACGGCAGCGTCTGCGAGCCAGGTGGTGACCTCGGCCACGGTCGGGATGCGGCCGGCGCAGACCAGCTTCTCGTTGATGACCAGGCCCGGCGTGGAGAGGATCGGGTATTTCATGATATCGTCGTGGCTGGTGATCTTTTCAAACCGGGCTTCCAGGCCAAAATTGGCAACTGCCTGATGGGCCACCTCGTTCACCTTCTGGCAATTCTCACATCCGGGGCCCAGGACTTTGATGATTAGCATAGGGAAATCTCCTTTTTCTTCAGGATAATGATCTGCGGCTCGATGACGATCTCGGATTTGACCGAGTTGGCAACCAGGCTGTACTTCTGCGCGGACTGCAGGGCGCGGCGTGCCCGGGTTTCGACAACAGCCGGATCTTCATCAGCGGCATCGATCTGGATGACCGGCCAGAAACGCAGGTGGGTAAAGATCTCGGTGCGGTCCAGCTCACCCAGCGTGGTACCTTCTGCACGGCACTGGTAGGACAACAGGTCAAGTTTGTAGCGCCCGGCCGCCCAGATGAACATCATCATGATGCAGGAGTTGGCCGCGGCGACAAAGGCATCTTCCGGCGTGAGCACGCCGGGATGTCCCTGGGCATCAGGCGGGGCGGAAAAGTCC